>NZ_CAXAPD010000006.1:0-268750 GCF_963970515.1 Pseudomonas sp. RL_5y_Pfl2_73
GCAGACGACGGAAGTTGAGAATCGTGGTTTCGTCCGGGACTCGCTCCAGACTCAGACCCGAAAACTGGCGCAGGATGGTCGTCTCATACAACGCTTCCTCCATCGCCGGATCGCTGTAGCCGAACCAGTTCTGCATCAGATGCACGCGCAGCATCGACATCAGTGGATAGGCCGGACGACCACCTTCGCCCTTCGGATAGTGCGGCTCGATCAGGGCGATCAAGCCTTTCCAAGGCACTACCTGATCCATCTCGATCAGGAACAACTCCTTGCGGGTCTGCTTGCGCTTGCCGGCGTACTCGGCATCGGCGAAGGTCATCTGTTTCATCATTGAAAAGCTCGGCGACTGGTGTCCGGTAATTTTGCCAAATCAGGAAGTCTTTTTCAGAGTTTCCGTAGGAAGTATTTCAATGTTTTGGCTTTTCAGATACTGTCAGTCCTGACAGTTTTTATATTTTTTTATTAAAAACCTATTGCCAAATAACAGGCGTGGCAAGTCAAGCACGTCGTATGACACATGTGCGAATCTCACTATTAACTCCTACCTCAATTCACGTTGGCATCCGCCTGATTGACGAAGATCAGCGCGCCCAGGATCGCCATGTAGAACCTGAACGCAGCGTCCTGGCCATTCCAGATTTCTGATTGCCACATCAGGAACCACTCGCCGCCGACGACCATGAAACCAAAGAACCAGACGAAGAAGCCCATCGTCAGGCCGGCAACGGCCCATCGCTTGGCGCGGGCGAAAACCGCGGCCTCGGCCTGGCGTGCCTGCCACAGCTCCAGTGTGCCGTAGCTCAAAAGCCCCGCCGTCAGTGCTTCACCGAAAATGATCAGCCAATAGGCGCTGTGCCACATCCAGGGGTGATCGATGGCGCGATACCGGGCGGCATTGTCGGGAAAGGTGGTATCCATACTCAGTACGTGGTGGACGAAATTGAAGTTGGAGCTGTAGTCCGTGACGTTATTGAGCACGGTCAGGAAGGCGAATGCGGCGAGCGCCAGGGTCATTGCGATTTTTGCGTAGCGTGTCGTCATGCCGTGCGTCCTTTGCTTTTTTGCGACCGTGGCACGTTATCACGGTCACCACTGCCCAGAAATCGGCCACATTGCAAGAATCTGTTGATTCGTTTGCAGGGTAGCTGCGGTTGTCCGCGATGCTTTGAATGTCTATCGGAAAATGCATCAGGTTTTACGGCTTTTAGCTTCTTGGCTGTAGGGGAAATCTGTTTTTCCTGACCTCCAATCCATTCCCCTATCGCTCGTGCAGAATCACCCGCCTCCACTTCGCAGAGGCACATTGGACGTTCCCGCCTGCCATCCCACCGCGTTTCACGCTGACACTCGACAGTGGGCCGAATGAACTCAAGGTGCTCGAGTTCAAGGGCAAGGAAGCCATCAGCCAGCCCTATCGCTTCGACCTGGAACTGGTCAGCGAGCGGCCTGACCTGGCGCTGGAAGAGCTCCTGCATCGCCAGGCATTTCTGGGGTTCGATGCTGTGGGCGGTGGCATACACGGTCAGGTCTACAGCGTGGCCCAGGGGGATTCGGGCAAACGCCTGACCCGTTATCAGATCAGCTTGGTGCCCCGCCTGGCCTACTTGCGTCATCGCATCAACCAGCGAATTTTCCAGCACCTGAGCGTGCCCGATATCGTCGCCCGGGTGCTGAAGGAGCACGGAATCCTGGCGGATGCCTGCCAGTTCACGCTTGGTGGGCAATACCCCGAGCGCGAGTATTGTGTGCAGTATGGCGAAAGCGACCTGGCCTTCATCGAGCGGATCTGCGCCGAAGTCGGCATTCATTATCACTTCAGGCACCGCCCTGATGGCCATCTGCTGGTGTTCGGTGACGACCAAACGGTGTTTCCCCGCCTGCCCGAGACAACGCTGTACCTGCCGGACAGCGGCATGGCTGCCGCCGGGCCGGCCATCAAGCGCTTGGCGGTGCGGCTCCAGACCCATACCACTGCTGTGACGTTGCGCGACTACGACTTCCGTAAGCCCGGCTTGTTACTGCAAACCCACCACGACAATCGGCAGCGCCCTGTGCTCGAGGACTATCACTATCCCGGCGGTTTCTCTGCCCGTGACGATGGCAAGCATCTGCCCCGGCGTGTCCTTGAGCGCCATGGCGCCGGCCACTGCGTGGCAGAAGGCGGCAGCGATGAAAGCGCCTTCGTCAGCGGATATTTCATGCGCATCAAGGATCATCCCCGGGAGCTGTGGAATGATCTCTGGCTTCTGACGCAGATCGACCATCATGGCCGTCAACCACAGGTGCTGGAAGAAACAGCCGCCGGTCCGGATGAATTCCAGGGCTACAAAAATACCTTTCTCGCCACGCCCAGGGACGTGTTCTTTCGGCCGCCCGTGCATCACGAAAAGCCCCGCGCCCACGGTTATCAGTCGGCGGTGGTGACCGGGCCGGTCGACAGCGAGATCCATTGCGATGAATTCGGACGGGTCAAGGTGCAACTGGTCTGGGATCGCGACGGTCAATGCGATGAGCATTCCAGCTGCTGGCTGCGTGTGGCCGCAGGTTGGGCCCACGATCACTATGGCGCGGTGATGATCCCTCGAGTCGGGATGGAGGTTCTGGTGGGGTTCATCGATGGCGACGTGGACAAGCCGTTGGTCGTCGGGTGCCTGCCCAACGGCGCCAACCCGGTGCCGTTGGACCTGCCGGCAGACAAGACCCGCAGCCTATGGCGCAGCCAGAGCAGTCCCGGTAGGGGCGGCTACAACGAATTGCGCATCGAAGACCGCAAGGGGGCCGAGGAGATCTACCTGCGGGCCCAGCGAAACTGGACCCAGCATGTGCTGCATGACCAGCGGGTGCAGGTCGATCACGAACGCAGCATCGTTGTCGCCGGTACGGCACGGCACGAGCTCAAGGCCGATGAGCAGCGTCTTACCCATGGTCGGCGCCGGCGGGATTTCCAGCAGCGTACCCATTGAGGTCGGTGGGGCGCCGATGGCGGTCATGAGCGCGACATCCGGCTCTCCAGGCCGCGCCGAGAAGCTGGTCGCCGCGGTGGCGCCTGCGCTTTCCCTTGCACAGGTCCTCAGTTTCCAAGGCCCGGCACCGTTCTGCGAGGAATGTGAGCGTTGCAGAAGCGGCGCCTGTGCAGCGCCGTTGGTCTTTCACAACCCTGTCGATGTCCGGGGGCGTCCATGAACAGCGATCAATCTCCCTGCGCCTGGCTTGAGGGCCACCCCTTGCAGGCCTCCGAGCAACTTTTCGCCATTTTCAGCAATGCCAGTAGCGCCGGGGCGTTGTCAGCCTGGAGGCGCTCGATGAACTCGACCGCCAGCCCGATCTGGGCCGATACGCCGTACGCCGAGTGGGAAACGGTCATGCCCTATGTCGGGCTGGTCAGCGCAGACAGTGGGTTTCTTGATTGGATTGCCGCCACCGACTCCCTCGATTGGGGTTGGCTGGCGGTTTCGTGTGTGAGCCAGGAAACCTTTGCCGAACACTTGCGAGGGCTCACACAGGTGTTGTTGCCCGACGGCAAGCCAGTCTTCCTGCGTTTCTGGGATGGGCGCTTCATGCGGTCGATCCTGCAATCGCCTGAGGTGGAGGCCGGGCAACTCTGCCGGTCATCAGGCGTTGCCTGATCAACGGACAATCCCTTGACGTCGAGGGAAATGGCCAGCGGCCGGCTCAGGCTTTTCCCTGGTGGCAAGTGCCCGCCGCCCTGTTGGACGCAATGACGGAGGGGCCGACGGACTGTCTGCTGGACAACTTGCTCACCTGGCTGGGTGAAGAGCATCCGTATTTGTTCGAGCGGGTCGACGGCAGCATCCTGCGGCGCAAGATTGCCCACTTTCTTGAGCGATCGGAGCCGGTTGCGGCGAAAAAGACGCCATTGCAGACGTATTTGATGCGTGAGTTGGGCTGATGACGACCTGTCCGCCGGGCTGCGAACCCCTGACGTCTGCCGCGCTTCAAGGTAAACTCGTCGCCCTTCGCAGGAGCCGCCATGAATTATCGCCACGCCTTCCACGCCGGCAATCACGCCGATGTCTTCAAACACCTGACCTTGACCCGCCTCATCGCCTTGATGTCGCGCAAGGAGCAGCCCTTCGCCTACCTCGATACCCACGCGGGCATCGGGCTGTACGACCTGCAGGGTGACCAGGCCAACCGTACCGGTGAGTACCTGGAAGGCATTGCGCGGTTGTGGGGCGAGAGCGATCTACCGCCGCTGACCGCCGATTACATGAAGGTGCTGCACGAGATGAACCCGGACGGGCAGTTGCGCTACTACCCGGGCTCACCGGAACTGGCGCGGCGCCTGACCCGCCCGCAGGACCGTGTGCTGCTCAATGAGAAGCACCCTGAAGACGGCGTGTTGCTCAAGGACAACATGAAAGGCGACCGTCGCGTGGCGGTGCACCTGGGTGAGGGCTGGCATGTGCCGCGGGCGCTGCTGCCGGTGGCAGAGAAGCGTGCCTTGATGCTGATCGATCCACCCTTCGAGCAGCTTGACGAGATGCAGCGCTGCGCCGCCTCCCTCAAGGAGGCCATTGGCCGGATGCGCCAGACAGTGGCAGCGATCTGGTACCCGGTGAAGGACCAGCGAATGTTGCGCCGCTTCTACCAGGACCTAGCCGGCACGGGCGCGCCGAAGCTGTTGCGGGTGGAACTGCTGGTGCACCCACTGGCAACGCCCAACAGCCTCAATGGCTCCGGCCTGGCGATTGCCAATCCGCCGTGGGGACTGGAGGAGGAGTTGCGTGAACTGCTGCCATGGCTGTCGAAAAAGCTAGGGCAGACCCAGGGTGGGTGGCAGATGGATTGGTTGATCGCTGAGAGCTGATCGTTGAGCCGATGCATTCAGGTCGTCTGGAAGGACACCTTCGCGAGCAAGCCCCCACATGGGTTGTGGGGTGTTCACAGAACTGCAATTGACTCAAATCCCTGTGGGAGCCGAGCTTGCTCGCGAAGGCATCACCTTGGTCTATCAGTTGCACCGAGGTGTTTGCATCGCGGGCAGGCCTTGCTCCCAAAAGCTCAGCGCCCGCACTGGGTCTGGGGCTTATAAGTCAGATCGGGCAGGTCACGCCTGTACCGCCAATCCCACAATAGCCTTCAGGGTTCTTCGCCAGGTACTGCTGGTGGTAGGCCTCGGCAAAGTAGAACGTCGGTGCCTCTTCGATTGCAGTGGTGATGGTGCCTTTGCCAGCCTTGGTCAACTCTGCCTGGAACACTTGCTCGCTGTACTCGGCCGCTGCCAGTTGTGCCCGGTTGGTGGCATAGATGACCGAGCGGTATTGAGTGCCGATGTCATTGCCCTGGCGCATACCCTGGGTCGGGTTGTGCAGTTCCCAGAACATCTTCAGAAGCTGCTCATAGCTGATCTTTGCTGGTTCGTAGACGACCAATACCACTTCACTGTGGCCGGTAAGGCCGGAGCAGACCTCTTCATACGTCGGGTTCGGCGTAAACCCGCCGGCGTAACCCACCGCTGTACTGACCACGCCTTCGCGCTGCCAGAACTTGCGCTCTGCGCCCCAGAAGCAGCCGAGGCCGAAGATCGCGAAATCCACGTCCATGGCAAACGGACCCAGCAGCGGCGCGTCGTGGACGAAGTGTTTTTCCGGCACGGCCATCGGAGTTTCGCGGCCAGGCAGGGCTTGTTCTTGAGTAGGGAGCACGTTTTTGTTCACCAGGATTTCCGAGCGCAAGACCATTATCAGTCCTCTCAGTCAGATTGAGTTGAGCGAAATAGACCGTCAGTGTGCCCAATGCCGATTAGTTAAGAAAGACGCAGCGTTGGCGAAGGGATAGACGTATGGGGGGCTGCGGCCGTCAGACGAGCGGCCCGCGGGGGTAACGCGTGAGCTTTTCAATCAGCTCGGCGCCGGGGATCGGCCGGTCGAACAGGTAGCCCTGGCCGACATCACAGCGGTGGCGCCGCAGAAACGCCAGTTGCTGGGCGGTTTCGATGCCTTCGGCCACGACCTTGAGTTTCAGGTTGTGGGCCATGGCGATCACCGCTGAGGTGATTTCCATGTCGTCCTGGTTGTCCGGGATTTCGTGGATGAAGCTGCGATCGATCTTGATGATGTCGATCGGGAATTTCTTCAGGTAACTCAAGGAGGAATAACCGGTACCGAAGTCGTCCATGGCCAGGGTCAGCCCCAGGCGCTTGAGCTGGTCGAGCTGCAAGTGGGTGTCTTCGGTGGCTTCCAGCAACAGGCCTTCGGTCAGCTCCAGTTCCAGCAGCCGGGCCGGCAGTTGTTCCTCCTTGAGAATGCTGGCGATGGAGGCGACCAGATCCGGGTCGGAAAACTGCTTGGGTGACAGGTTGATTGCCACTTGCAGGTTGCCCAGGCCGGCCGCAGTCAGTTGTTTGCTCATGCGACAAGCCTGACGGGCGATCCATTTGCCGATGGGGATGATCAGGCCGGTTTCTTCGGCCACGCTGATGAACTGGTCCGGGCGGATCATGCCCTTTTCCGGATGGTTCCAGCGCAGCAGCGCTTCCATGCCCAGCAGACGGCCGCTGCGCAGACACAACTTGGGCTGGTAGAACACGTCCAGTTCGTTCTGGGTCAGGGCGCGACGCAGGTTGTTTTCCACGAACAGCTTGTAGCTGGCCTCGGCATTCAGCGCCTCGGTGAACACCTGGACCTGGTGCTTGCCGTTGGCCTTGGCCTTGTGCAGGGCGAGGCCGGCGTTGCGCATCAGGGTCTGTGGATCGCGGCCGTGCAGCGGCGCACAGGCCAGGCCCACGGAACCGGTCACGCTGATCAGTTGGTTATCGACGAACATGGGTTTGTCGAGGGTCATCAGCAACTGGCTGGCAATCTGCTGCCCCGCCTCCAGGTCCGTGTCATCCAGCAGGACCGCGAATTCGTTACTGGCAAATCGCGCCAGGCTGCCACTGGGGCTCAAGCTGTTGCGCAGGCGCCGGGCCAGGCTGATCAGCAGTTTGTCACCGGTCTGGTGGCCGAGGCTGTCATTAATGCGCTTGAAGTTGTCGATGTCCACCAGCAGCAGGCTGATGGGCGAATCACTGTCGCGGGCGAAGCGCTCATCGAGGTTGCGAATGAACGCCGGCCGGTTGCCCAGGTTGGTCAGGTTATCGGTGTAGGCCAGGCGCTCGATGCGCTGTTGGGCCAGTTTGGTCTGGGTGATGTCTTCGTAAATGCCGATGTAGTGGGTCAGCTCGCGGTTATCGCCGTAGACCTTGGAGATCGACAACTGGCCCCAGTAGGGCTCCAGGTTCTTGCGTCGACTCTTGAATTCACCTTGCCAGCTATTGCTCTGGGCCAGTGCCGAGGGTGCGTCGAACAGCAGTTCGCTGAGGTTCTCCAGGGCCGGCAGTTCCGAGAGGCGTTGGCCGTGGACTTCCTCGGTGGTGTACTGGGTGATCTCGGTGAAGCTCGGGTTGACGTACTCGACCACGCCGTCGCAATTGACCAGCAAAAACGCATTGGCGCTCTGCTCCACGGCGCGCTGGAACAAGTGCAGGGCACTGGTGGCGGTGCGTCGGTTGTGGTTGTTGATGACCTGGGCGAACTGGTCCGCCAGCTCGCCGGCGAAGGCGATTTCATCCGACTGCCAGGCGCGGGTAACGCCCACTTGCTCAAGGCACAGCACGCCCACCACTTGGCCGTCGATACGCACGCTGGCGTCGAGAATGGCATTGACGTCACGAGCGCGCAGGTTCTCGGCCATTTCCCGGGTGCGCGGGTCGCGTATCGCATTGTGGGCGTCGATGGCGCGGCAGGTTTGCAACGCCTCCATGTAGTCGGGAAAGTCGTTGGCGTCGATCACCGCTGGCAGGAAATATTCCTGCGACGCGCGGTTGTAGGCGGAAATCGGTACCAGTTTGCCATCGTCCAGATTCCAGAGACTGGCGCAATCGATCTGGTAAATGTCGCAGGCGCTGCGGGTGATGAGCTCAGCCGCTTCGAGCAGGGAGTTGTTGGCGCTGTAGCGTTGACGGGTCAGCAGCAGGATCAGGTCCTGCTGGGCGCGTACCCGGTCCAGGTGCTGGAGCTGTTCTTGCTGGGCGCGCTGGTTCAGTTCCAGGGCGATCTGCAGGCGTGAATTCTGGGTTTCCAGGTCCAGTGCCGGCACGGAGGGTTCGCCTTGCAGCAAATTGTCCACCGCCAGCAGGTAACCGCGTAGCAGATGACGATTGTGTTGCTTATAGGCTTCGCCCGTCTCCAACACGTTCATCGGGCCCTTGGCGGTGTGGAGTGTGTAGCGAATCTGGTAATGCGAGGCCTGGGCCAATTGTTGCTGGATGGCGTCGTGCAACTGATAGCGCGCTTCGGGTTCCATCAAGCTGGCGTAGGGCGCACTGACCAGCGAACACAGCTCTACCGCCGGCAGGCCGAAGTGTCGCTCGCAGTTGGGATCGAGGAACAACAGTGCCCAGCTTGCTTCGTTCAGCCGTTCGAAACGCAGCATTCCGAGCCGCGAGGGCACCGGTAACTGCGTCACTACCTCGGCCGCCATACGGCTGGCGGCATCGGGTTGGCTTTTCATGGGGAAACTCGCTTCGAAAATGCTGATCGCGCCGGGCTGACGCCCTCGTTATTACGGATTGGCGCAAGGTTGCATCATTGCAGCACTGGCTGACAAGAGAGATGAAGGCCAAGTGCTATAAACCCTTTATCGGCCGACGAGAGGATTTCTCCAGTCGCCGACCGATCAGAAGGCATGGAAGATCATTGCAGGGGGATGTCGACGGTCTGCAAGGGGTTGCCATCCCGGTCGTGGAAGGTGACTTGAAGGCTCTGCGCCGTGATATGCAGGCGGGCGAAGTTGTCCTGGCTCACCACTTTGCTGGTCAGTTCATAGCGGTATTCACCGCTGTTGGTGCGGGCCATGGGCCTGTGGAAAATAAAATCCGAAGCTTTTGCAAAAGGCAGCAATTTACTGTTGTAGAACGGCGAGGAAACGACGGTGTTGACCTCGAAATCAGAATCTTCGCTGTGACGCAGGCGACTGGTCATGGAGCCGTGGACATCGCCCGAGACGAAAACCACGTTTTTGATCCGATGGCGGCGTATGGTTTCCAGCAGGCGCAGGCGTTGTTCCGGGAAGGCCTGCCAGGCATCGCCGTCATCGTGCCTGCTGTCAGGGAAGAACATGACGCTGGTCACGACGAGTTTGACCCGGGCGGGGCTGTTGATGAGCCATTGGAGCAGGGACTGCTCCTGTTTCTCGTCGAGGATGCGCCGATCGTGCGCCGACAGGTTGCGTTGCGTCCGGCTGTCGGTGACGAACCATTGGGTATCGCCGTGGGTGAAGGTGTACCAGTAGCGGGTTAACGACTTGTTTAATGTTCCGTCGCTCGACAGTTCATGGGCGGGGCCATGGCTGGCCTGATAAAGCTCATACGCGGCCATGGCATTGGCGTATAGAACATCGTCGTTACCGGTGTGCCTGGCGGGCCAGTTGTCTTCGATCTCATGGTCGTCAAGGATCATGTAGGTAGGGATGCCAGACATCAGTTTGCGGATATG
Source organism: Pseudomonas sp. RL_5y_Pfl2_73 (assembly GCF_963970515.1). NCBI lineage: Bacteria > Pseudomonadati > Pseudomonadota > Gammaproteobacteria > Pseudomonadales > Pseudomonadaceae > Pseudomonas > Pseudomonas sp. RL_5y_Pfl2_73. The sequence goes on from NZ_CAXAPD010000006.1 coordinate 9,501, forward strand.
CGGCTGAGTAAATACCGAGCGGTATCTGAAAAGAATGTTCTGATAGGTCCGGTCCGGTCCGATGACATTCAGGTCATCCAGATAAACCTGATCGCCGGTCATCAATACCGCGCTGATCGGTGGGTCGGCCTGCGCCACGATGCGGTTGATGCCGGCAAAGGTGCGGTCCCCAAGCCCCGGTAGCAGCGGGGTGCCGGCGGCGATTCGCAAGTAGCGACAAGAGCCCACGATATAAGCGCGTGGCGCATCGGTTTTGCTGGCCGGCGTGCGTAAGCAGTAGGTGTCGCTGGGCCATTGCAGCGGCAGCTCCTGGACGCTTTCCAGGGTATGGGTCGGGCTCAGGGGGCTGAACCAGCCGGCCTGGTATTCGTAGGCGGTATCGGGTTGAAGGCCATTCAACACGATGACATCGGACATATCGCGGTAGGCCTTCAATTGGACAAAATGCCCTTTCGACCAACGTGTATCGCCTTGGCGTCGGTGGCGAATACCGGCGAATACCCGGCTGTTGCCGCGATCGCCCCGCAGGAATATCCGGGCGTGATCCGTTGTCGTGTGGCCAACAATGGGGCCAGCGGTAGGTTTGAACATATTCGAGTCCATTCGAAGTGTTAATGGTGGAGTGCAAGCATCCAGTTGCCTGGTGGTTTGATGCTAAAGCCCGGCGCGTCATAAATATCGATAGGGAAGGGGGCGCAAGTTGTGGGTAATGACTAACTGGGGGCGTAGTCATTTAAAACTTGCGGGGTAGGAAAATGCCGGGTTGCCTGACAGACCGCCATCGCGAGCAGGCTCGCCCCAGGGGGAGATATCAGTTTCAAGTGCTATGCAGCGCCAAAAATCCATTGTGTGCGAGCCTGCACGCGATGGGGCCTGCACAGCCAACGTCCATGCACCTGGCCTGAATTTCAGGCAAAAAAAGCCCCGCCAAACGAGCGGGGTTGAGGTACGAGCGTGGCGCTCGGAAAACAGTGCTTCGAATGGCCCTCCGCAAGGAGGGCCGCCCGGAGTTACAGCAGGATGGTGCGGATGTCGCCCAGCAGGTCGCTTAGACGCTTGGTGAAGCGTGCAGCGGCGGCGCCGTTGATCACGCGGTGATCGTAGGACAGCGACAGTGGCAGCATCAGCTTCGGCTGGAAGGCTTTACCGTCCCAGACAGGCTGGATGGTGGCCTTGGAAACACCCAGGATCGCCACTTCCGGCGCGTTGACGATCGGCGTGAAGCCGGTGCCGCCAATGTGGCCGAGACTGGAGATGGTGAAGCAGGCGCCTTGCATGTCGTCAGCGGTGAGCTTCTTGTTCCGGGCTTTTTCGGCCAGGGCAGCGGCTTCGGCAGCCAGTTGCAGCAGGCTCTTCTGGTCGACGTTGCGGATGACCGGTACCAGCAGGCCTTCCGGGGTGTCGACGGCAAAGCCGATGTGCACGTATTTCTTGCGGATAACAGCCTTGCCGCTTGGTGCCAGGGAGCTGTTGAAGTCCGGCAGTTCCTTGAGCAGGTGCGCACAGGCCTTGAGCAGCAGGGGCAGCACGGTCAGCTTCACGCCGGCTTTTTCCGCCACGGCTTTCTGCGCGACGCGGAAGGCTTCCAGCTCAGTGATATCAGCCTGGTCGAACTGAGTCACGTGCGGAATGTTCAGCCAGCTGCGATGCAGGCTCGACGCGCCGATCTGCATCAGGCGAGTCATGGCCACTTCTTCGGTTTCGCCGAAGCGGCTGAAGTCCACCGCCGGGATCGGCGGAATGCCCGCGCCGCCAGTGGCGCCTTCGGCCGGTGCGTTCTTGGCCTTCTGCATCATGGCCTTGACGTAGACTTGCACGTCTTCTTTCAGCACACGACCGTGAGGACCGCTTGGGCCGACGGCGGACAGCTCGACACCGAACTCACGGGCCAGCTGACGCACCGCAGGGCCGGCGTGCACCTTGGCACCGCTTGGCGCAGGCGCGGCGACAGGGGCTGGAGCCGCCTCGGCCTTGGCGGCAGGCGCGGCGGCTGGGGCCGGGCTCGCTTCGGTCTTGGCAGCAGGCGCAGCGGCCTGGGCGGGTGCGGCAGGTGCCGCAGCGCCAGCGACCTTGAGCTTCAGGATCAGGTCACCGGTGCCGACTTCGTCTTCGAGCTTGATCTCGATGCTTTCCACCACTCCGGCGGCCGGCGATGGGATTTCCATGCTGGCCTTGTCGGATTCCAGGGTGATCAGCGACTGGTCGGCTTCGACGGTGTCGCCCACCTTGACCAGCACTTCGATGATCTTGGCCTTGCCCGACGACCCGATGTCCGGGACATGAATGTCCTGGACCGTGGCAGCGGCAGGCGCAGCAGCTGGCGTGGGAGCCGCTTCGGCAGCCGGTGCGGCGGCAGGCTTTTCAGCCGTGGCCGGGGCAGCAGCCGGGGCGGCCGCTTCAGGCGCCGCAGCGGCACCCTCGACTTCCAGCTCCAGCAGTTCGTCGCCTTCTTTCAGGCGGTCGCCCAGCTTCACTTTCAGGCTCTTGATGACCCCGGCCTTCGGCGCAGGCACTTCCATGCTGGCCTTGTCCGATTCAAGCGTCAGGATGCTCTGGTCGGCTTCGATACGGTCGCCGACCTTCACAAACAGTTCAATTACTTCACCTTCACCGCTGCCGATGTCAGGTACGCGAATGAGTTCGCTCACGAAAATTCTCCTCAGCAGTCCAGTGGGTTGCGTTTTTCCGGATCGATGCCGAACTTGGCGATGGCTTCGGCCACCACCTTGGGTTCGATATCGCCACGGTCAGCCAGGGCTTCCAGGGCTGCCAACACAACGAACTTACGGTCGACTTCGAAGAAGTGACGCAGCTTTTTGCGGCTGTCGCTACGGCCGAAACCGTCGGTGCCCAGCACTTTGAATTCCTTGGAAGGAACCCACTGGCGGATCTGCTCGGCGAACAGCTTCATGTAGTCGGTAGATGCGATGACCGGACCTTTGCGGCCGTTCAGGCATTCTTCGATGTAGCTCAGCTTCGGCTTCTGGCCAGGGTGCAGGCGGTTGCTGCGTTCTACGGCCAGGCCGTCGCGACGCAGTTCGTTGAAGCTGGTGACGCTCCAGACGTCGGCGCCGACGTTGAACTCTTCACGCAGGATCTTCGCTGCCTCACGCACTTCGCGCAGAATGGTGCCCGAGCCCATCAGTTGGACGTGGTGCGCCGCTTCGCGGGTGTCTTCTTCGAGCAGGTACATGCCCTTGACGATGCCTGCTTCGACACCGGCCGGCATGGCTGGCTGCTGGTAGGACTCGTTCATTACGGTGATGTAGTAGAAGACGTCCTGCTGCTCTTCGGTCATCTTCTTCATGCCGTCCTGGATGATCACCGCCAGCTCGTAGCCGTAGGTCGGATCATAGGTGCGGCAGTTCGGAATGGTCCCGGCCAGCATGTGGCTGTGGCCGTCTTCGTGCTGCAGGCCTTCACCGTTGAGGGTGGTCCGGCCTGCGGTACCGCCGATCAGGAAGCCGCGGGTACGGCTGTCGCCGGCCGCCCAGGCCAGGTCGCCGATACGCTGGAAGCCGAACATCGAGTAGAAGATGTAGAACGGCAGCATCGGCTGGTTGTGGCTGGAGTACGAAGTACCGGCGGCAATGAAGGAGCTCATGGCGCCCGCTTCGTTGATGCCTTCTTCGAGGATCTGGCCCTTCTTGTCTTCGCGGTAGAACATCACCTGATCTTTATCGACTGGCTCGTAGAGCTGGCCGACGGACGAGTAGATGCCCAACTGGCGGAACATGCCTTCCATACCGAAGGTGCGGGCTTCGTCCGGGATGATCGGGACGATGCGCTGGCCGATTTCCTTGTCCTTGACCAGTTGCGCAAGGATCCGCACGAAAGCCATGGTGGTGGAGATTTCACGGTCGCCCGAGCCGTCCAGGATCGCCTTGAGGGTCTCCAGTGGCGGGGTCGGAACGCTGAAGCTCTTGGCGCGACGCTGTGGCACGAAACCGCCCAGTGCGGTACGGCGCTCGGCCAGGTAACGGGCTTCGGCGCTGCCTTCTTCGGGTTTGAAGAACGGCAGGTTTTCCAGCTCGCTGTCTTTGACCGGAATGTCGAAGCGGTCGCGGAACAGCTTCAGGCTGTCGACATCGACTTTCTTGGTGTTGTGCGCGGTGTTCTTCGCTTCGCCGGCGCCGGTGCCATAACCCTTGATGGTCTTGGCCAGGATGACGGTTGGCTGCTCTTTGTGGTTGACCGCTTCGTGGTACGCCGCGTAGACCTTGTACGGGTCGTGGCCGCCGCGGTTGAGTTTCCAGATCTCGTCGTCGGACAAGTCGGCAACCATCGCCTTGAGTTCAGGCGTGTTGAAGAAGTGCTCACGGACGAACGCGCCGTCCTTGGCCTTGTAGTTCTGGTACTCGCCGTCGATGACTTCGTCCATGCGACGTTGCAGGATACCGTCGACATCCTTGGCCAGCAGTGGGTCCCAGAAACGGCCCCAGATGACTTTGTTGACGTTCCATTGGGCGCCACGGAACACGCCTTCGAGTTCCTGGATGATCTTGCCGTTGCCGCGAACCGGGCCGTCGAGGCGCTGCAGGTTGCAGTTGATGACGAAGATCAGGTTGTCCAGCTTCTCGCGGCCGGCCAGGGAGATCGCGCCCAGGGATTCCGGCTCGTCGCACTCGCCGTCACCCATGAAGCACCAGACTTTCTGCTTGCCTGGCTGAATGAAACCACGGGCTTCCAGGTACTTCATGAAGCGCGCCTGGTAGATCGCCTGGATCGGGCCCAGGCCCATGGAAACGGTCGGGAACTGCCAGAAGTTCGGCATCAGCCAAGGGTGCGGGTACGACGACAGGCCGTTGCCGTCCACTTCCTGGCGGAAGTTGTTCATCTGGTCTTCGGAGATGCGGCCTTCCATGAACGCACGGGCGTAGACGCCTGGCGATGCGTGGCCCTGGAAGTAGATCAGGTCGCCGCCGTGTTCGTCGGTCGGGGCCTGGAAAAAGTAGTTGAAGCCGATGTCATACAGCGTCGCGCTGGAGGCGAAGCTGGAGATGTGACCGCCCAGGTCAGAATCTTTCAGGTTGGTACGCATGACCATGGCCAACGCGTTCCAGCGTACCAGCGAGCGAATGCGGCGTTCCATGAACAGGTCGCCAGGCATGCGTGCTTCGTGGGTAACGGGGATCGTGTTGCGGTACGGCGTGGTGATGGCGTAGGGCAGTTGCGAACCGCTGCGGGTTGCGAGTTCGCCCATACGGGTCATCAGATAATGAGCACGGTCTTCGCCTTCTTTGTCGAGAACCGATTCCAGGGCGTCCAGCCATTCCTGGGTTTCGACGGGATCGAGGTCTTGCATGGCTTGCTCCAGGGCGGAAAGGCTACCAGAATCGGTTGCCTGAGTTTGCGACTGGCCTTGTGGGCAGACGATATAAATTCTTGGATTGCCGAAGGTTGTTTCGGCGGCGTGTAGTTTTACTACAAATCGTCGGCCGTTTCAGCCTTTCGAATGTATAGACGAGTAGTAAAACTACACGTGAGCGGCTTATGGCCCCTCGTTTCGTTGTGAGAATAATCGTTACTGTTGGTCTTTGGCCAACTCGAACAGGTAAAAACTTGATGCCGGCTGCCAATAAAATCAGAATTTCAGCTATTTATCATCTTTGTTCGACAGTCGATCGGGTAGTGTCATTTGACAAAACACTACATCCAGCCTCCCCCGCGCCGATCAAGGATAGACCATGAGCCTGCCCTCGCTTGCCGAAGTACCGGTCATTCTCCAGCCATTGGTCAGCCGTGCCGAGCAGTCGTTCCGTGCGGTGGTCGCCTTGTTCGACGACGATCACGGGCTGTCGGCCTGGACCCCGCAGCGCTGGGAGGCATTCAACCGTATCGCCGCCGCCAGCGACTTTGTCATCGAGCAGAGTGTCCGTGACCCGGTGATGCTGCTGGAGCTGGTGCGCAGCGGCGAACTGGACCGAAGCCTGGCGCCGGGTGAAATGCGCGCGCAGATCGGTGCCGCTGTGCAGGCCGCCGAGACCGAAGAAGAGCTGGGCCGCGTCCTGCGCCGCCAGCGCACCCGCCAGCAGGTACGGATCATTTGGCGCGACCTGAACCGCGAGGCCGACCTGGTCCAGACCTGTCGCGACCTCTCGGACATGGCCGACACCTGCATCGACCAGGCCTATCAATGGTTGTACCAGCGCCTCAGCCAGCAATTCGGCACGCCCACCGGGCGGCGCAGTGGCGAGCCGCAGCAGATGGTCATCCTGGGCATGGGCAAGCTGGGGGCCGTGGAGCTGAACCTGTCGTCGGACATCGACCTGATCTTCGCCTACCCCGAGGGCGGTGAAACCGTTGGCGTCAAGCGACCGCTCGATAACCAGGAGTTTTTCATCCGTGTCGGCCAGCGCCTGATCAAGGCCCTGGACCCGATGACCGTCGACGGGTTTGTGTTTCGCGTCGACATGCGCCTGCGCCCCTACGGCTCGGCCGGGGCGCTGGTGCTGAGCTTCAATGCCTTGGAGCAGTACTATCAGGACCAGGGCCGCGACTGGGAACGCTACGCCATGATCAAGGCGCGCGTGGTGGCGGGTGACCAGGCAGCGGGTGCGCAATTGCTCGACATGCTGCGCCCGTTCGTCTATCGCCGTTACCTGGATTTTTCCGCCATCGAAGCGCTGCGCACCATGAAACAACTGATCCAGCAGGAGGTGCGGCGCAAGGGCATGGCCGACAACATCAAGCTGGGCTCGGGCGGCATTCGTGAGGTGGAGTTCATTGCCCAGGCATTCCAACTGATTCATGGCGGTCGCGACCTGAGCCTGCAGCAGCGTCCACTGCTCAAGGTGCTGGGGACCCTCGAAGGTCAGGGCTATCTGCCGGCCAAGGTGATCGACGAGCTGCGCCAGGGTTATGAATTCCTGCGTTATACCGAACATGCGATCCAGGCCATTGCCGACCGCCAGACCCAGATGTTGCCGGACAACCCGCAGGACCAGGCGCGCATTGCGTTCATGCTGGGTTTTGCCGACTGGCCGGCCTTTCACGAGCAATTAATGTACTGGCGCGGGCGTGTGGCCTGGCATTTCGGTCAGGTCATCGCCGATCCGGACGAAGAGGCGGGCGGCGTAAGCGAAGTGGTGGTGGGCGGCGAATGGTTGCCGTTGTGGGAAGACAGCCAGGATGAAGAGGCGGCGTGTCGTCAGTTGGAGGAGGGCGGTTTCGTCGATGCACCCAAAGCCCTCAAGGCCTTGGCCGCCCTGCGCGGCAGCCCGCAGCTGCGCGCCATGCAGCGCCTGGGGCGCGAGCGTCTGGATGCCTTCATTCCGCGCCTGCTGGCCCAGGCCGTCGAACATGCCGATCCAGACCTGGTGTTGGAACGGGTGCTGCCCTTGGTGGAGGCCGTGGCCCGCCGTTCGGCCTACCTGGTGTTGTTGACGGAAAACCCCGGCGCCCTGCGTCGCTTGCTGACGTTGTGCGCGGCGAGCCCGTGGATTGCCGAGCAAATCGCCCGTTTCCCCCTGCTGCTCGATGAATTGCTCAACGAGGGCCGGCTGTTCAAGCCGCCCTTGGCGCCGGAGTTGGCGGCGGAGTTGCGTGAGCGCTTGACGCGCATCCCCGAGGATGACCTTGAGCAACAAATGGAGGCGCTGCGGCATTTCAAACTGGCGCACCGCTTGCGGGTGGCCGCCTCGGAAATCGCCGGCAGCCTGCCGCTGATGAAAGTCAGCGATTACCTGACCTGGCTGGCCGAGGCGATGCTCGAACAAGTGCTGGCCCTGGCCTGGCGCCAGACGACCGCCAAGCACGGCGTGCCATTGCGCACCGACGGCAGCCTGTGCGATCCGGGCTTCATTATTGTCGGTTATGGGAAAGTCGGCGGCCTGGAATTGGGGCATGGTTCCGATCTGGACCTGGTGTTCATCCACGATGGCGATCCGCACGCGGAAACCGACGGCCCCAAACCCATCGACGGTGCACAGTTCTTCACTCGGCTCGGCCAGCGGATCATTCACCTGCTGACCGCCCAGACCAACTCTGGACAGTTGTATGAAGTGGATATGCGCCTGCGGCCGTCCGGGGCGTCGGGGTTGCTGGTCAGTTCCCTTGGGGCGTTCTCTCGTTACCAGGAGAATGAAGCCTGGACCTGGGAGCATCAGGCCTTGGTACGGGCGCGGGTGCTGGTGGGCAGCCAGGATGTGGGCCAGGCGTTCGAGAAGGTCCGCGTCCAGGTGTTGGGACGCAAGCGTGACTTGCCGACGCTGCGCCAGGAGGTCAGCGACATGCGCGCCAAGATGCGCGATAACCTTGGCAGCAAGGCCACCGCCGCCGGGACCGCGCCGAATGCCTTCGAGGCCTCGGCGCCCTTCGACCTCAAGCAGGATGCCGGAGGTATCGTCGATATTGAATTTATGGTGCAATACGCGGCCTTGGCGTGGTCCGAGGAGCACCCGTCGCTGGTGCGCTACACCGATAACATCCGCATTTTGGACGGGTTGCAGGAGGTCGGGCTGATGCCGGCCGAAGATGCCACGCTGTTGCGCGAAGCCTACAAAGCCTACCGCTCCGCCGCTCACCGCCAGGCCTTGCAGAAAGATGCCGGGGTGATTGCTGGCGACCAGTTCGTGGAGGAACGCCAGCAGGTGCTGCGGATCTGGCGGGAGCTGGGCCTGAGCTGAAGATTTAAATGTGCGAGCGAGCTTGCTCGCGATGACGGAGTGTCAGGCGACATTGATGTTGAATGTGCCGACCTCATCGCGAGCAAGCTCGCTCCCGCAGTGGATTTGCGGTGTTGCACCGGGCTGAAGACATAGGCAGACCCCTTGTGGGTGGTGTGTTGTAGATTAGGGCAACAGGCAACGACCTAAGCCACAGTGATTCTCGAGGCGGGGAGGCGTAGGCCTCCCCGTATCGTTTTTGGAAAGCACATGAATATTCTGATCGTTGGGCCCAGCTGGGTCGGTGACATGGTGATGGCGCAGACACTGTTCCAGTGCCTGAAGCAGCGTCATCCGCAGTGCGAAATCGACGTCCTGGCCCCCGAGTGGAGCCGGCCGATTCTTGAGCGCATGCCCGAGGTACGCAAAGCCTTGAGCTTCCCGCTCGGCCACGGCGTGCTGGAGTTGGCGACCCGTCGACGCATTGGCAAATCCCTGGCTGGTCAGTACGACCAGGCGATCCTGTTGCCCAATTCGTTGAAATCGGCACTGGTGCCGTTCTTCGCCGGCATCCCCAAACGCACCGGCTGGCGTGGCGAGTTTCGCTACGGCCTGCTCAACGATGTGCGCACGTTGGACAAAGAACGTTATCCGCTGATGATCGAGCGCTTCATGGCCCTGGCCTACGAGCCTGGAGCCGAATTGCCCAAGCCCTATCCACGACCGAGCCTTGCGATCGACCCGGTGAGCCGTGAAGCGGCGCTGGCCAAGTTCGGCCTGAGCCTGGATCGTCCGGTGCTGGCGCTGTGTCCGGGGGCCGAGTTCGGTGAGTCCAAGCGCTGGCCGGCGGAGCATTACGCCCAGGTTGCCGAGGCGAAGATTCGCGAAGGTTGGCAGGTCTGGCTGTTTGGCTCGAAAAAAGATCACCCGGTGGGCGAAGACATCCGCTCGCGATTGATCCCGGGCCTTCGGGAAGAGTCGGTAAACCTCAGCGGCGACACCTCCCTGGCCGAGGCCATCGACCTGCTGTCCTGCGCCGATTCGGTGGTCTCCAACGACTCCGGCCTGATGCACGTGGCCGCGGCGCTGAACCGACCATTGGTGGCGGTCTACGGTTCCACCTCGCCGGGCTTCACGCCACCGCTGGCCGACAAGGTCGAAGTCGTGCGCCTGGGCATCGAGTGCAGTCCGTGCTTCGACCGCACCTGTCGCTTCGGTCATTACAATTGCCTGCGTCAGCTCATGCCGTCGTCGGTGAACGAGGCCCTGGAGCGTTTACAGGGCACTCCCGTGGAGGTCCGGTAACTTGCGGGTATTGCTGATCAAGACTTCTTCGCTGGGGGATGTGGTCCACACGCTGCCGGCGCTGACCGACGCGGCGCGGGCGATTCCTGGCATCAAGTTCGATTGGGTGGTGGAAGAAGGCTTTGCCGAAATCCCCACCTGGCACCCGGCCGTGGGCAAGGTCATTGCGGTGGCGATTCGTCGCTGGCGCAAGAACCTCTGGCAAACCATCAGGAGTGGCGAGTGGCGACGCTTCAAGCAGAGCGTGCGCGCCGAGAAGTACGACCTGGTGATTGACGCCCAAGGTCTGCTGAAAAGCGCTTGGCTGACCCGCTACATCAAGGCGCCGGTGGCCGGCCTGGATAAAAATTCGGCGCGTGAGCCCCTGGCCGCGCGCTTTTATTCCCGGCGCCTGGCGGTGGCTCGCGGTCAGCATGCGGTCGAGCGCGTGCGTCAGTTATTCGCCCTGGCGCTGGGTTATGACTTGCCGCAGACCCAGGGCAGCTATGGCCTCGACATCGACCGATTGGTGGAATTGCCACGCCCTTACCCCTACGTGGTGTTCCTGCACGGCACGACGTGGGAGTCCAAGCATTGGCCTGAACTTTACTGGCGCCAGCTCACCGAGCGCATGGGGCAGTTCGGCGTGGTGGTGAAACTGCCGTGGGGCAACCCCGCCGAGAAGGCCCGGGCCGAACGCATCGCCAACGGGCTGCGCAACGCCTTGGTGCTGCCGAAGCTGAACCTTGGCGGGATGGGCAAGGTGCTTGCCGGTGCCCAGGCCTGCGTGGCTGTGGACACCGGTCTCGGCCATTTGGCCGCGGCCTTGGACGTACCGACCATTTCGCTGCTCGGCCCGACCAATCCGGTGCTGACCGGCGCCTACGGCAAGGGCCAGATTCACCTCGCCAGTGATTTCCCTTGCGCGCCGTGCATGCAGAAACAATGCACTTACTCACCGACCGCCGAAGATGCCCGGCGGTTTGACCTGAAACGCGAGCAGCCCTTGTGCTTCACGCGTCTGAACCCCGAGCGTGTTGCCAGCCACCTGAGCACGTTATTGGCTGAGGAGCCGCGCTGATGCAATTGGCTTTTGTCCTTTATAAGTACTTCCCCTTCGGTGGCCTGCAGCGTGACTTCATGCGCATCGCCCTGGAATGCCAGCGACGCGGTCACCAGATCCGTGTCTACACGCTGATCTGGGAAGGTGATGTGCCGCCCGGCTTCGAAGTACTGGTGGCGCCGGTCAAGGCGCTGTTCAATCATCGCCGCAACGAGAAGCTCAGTGCGTGGATGGAGGCCGACCTGGCCAAGCGCCCGGTGGACCGTTTGATCGGCTTCAACAAAATGCCCGGCCTGGACGTGTACTACGCCGCCGATGGCTGCTTCGAAGACAAGGCGCAGAACCTGCGCAACTCGTTGTACCGGCGCTGGGGCCGCTACCGGCATTTCGCCGAGTATGAGCGGGCTGTGTTCGCCAAGGACGCCAAGACCGATGTGCTGATGATCTCTGAAGTCCAGCAGCCACTGTTCATTAAGCACTACGGTACGCCGCTTGAGCGCTTTCACTTGCTGCCGCCGGGCATCGCCCAGGACCGGCGGCGGCCCGCCGACGCCGACGAGATCCGTGCGGCGTTCCGGGCCGAATTCGAGCTGGCCGATGACGATCTGCTGCTGGTGCAGATCGGCTCCGGGTTCAAGACCAAGGGCGTGGATCGCAGCCTCAAGGCCCTGGCCGCGCTGCCAACCGAATTGCGAAAACGCACCCGGTTGTTTGTAATCGGCCAGGATGACCCCAAGGTATTCCAACTGCAGAGCGCCGCACTGGGGCTCGGTGATAATGTGCGGTTTCTCAAGGGGCGCAGCGACATCCCGCGTTTCCTGCTGGGCGCCGACCTGTTGATCCATCCGGCGTATAACGAGAACACCGGCACGGTATTGCTCGAAGCACTGGTGGCCGGGTTGCCGGTGCTGGTCAGCGCGGTGTGTGGGTACGCCCACTACATCGCCGAAGCCGACAGTGGCCTGGTGCTGGCCGAGCCGTTCGAGCAAGCACAGCTCACCGCGTACCTGGGGCGCATGTTGAACGATGCCGATGCCCGGGCGGCCTGGAGTCGCAACGGTCTGGCCTTCGCCGAGACGGCCGACCTCTACAGCATGCCGCAGCACGCGGCCGATGTGATATTGGCGGAGCACGCACAATGAAGTTGATGCTGGCCGAACCGTTCAAGAGCCTTTGGGCCGGGCGCGATGCGTTCGCCGAAGTCGAGGCGCTCAAGGGCGAGGTCTATCGCGAACTGGAAGCCCGGCGCACCTTGCGCACGGAGGTGGACGGTCGTGGTTTTTTCGTGAAGATCCACCGTGGCATCGGTTGGGGCGAGATCTTCAAGAACCTGTTCACCGCCAAGCTGCCGGTACTCGGCGCAGGGCAGGAATGGAAAGCGATCCAGCGTTTGCAGGAAGTCGGCGTGCCGACCATGACGGCTGTCGCATACGGCGAGAAGGGCAGTAACCCGGCAGACCAGCACTCGTTCATCGTCACCGAAGAGCTGGCGCCGACCGTCAGCCTCGAAGACTTCAGCATCGACTGGGTCAAGCAACCGCCGCAACCGGCACTCAAACGTGCCCTGATCGCCGAAGTGGCGCGCATGACCGGCATGATGCACCGCGCCGGGGTCAACCATCGTGACTGCTACATTTGCCACTTCTTGCTGCATACCGACAAGCCGGTAACACCTGCCGATTTCAAACTTTCGGTGATCGACCTGCACCGTGCCCAGACCCGTCCGGCCATTACTATTCGCTGGCGCAACAAGGACCTGGCGGCGCTGTATTTCTCGGCGCTGGACATCGGCCTGACCCGGCGCGACAAGCTGCGTTTCCTCAAGGGTTATTTCCAGCAACCGCTACGGCGGATCCTTGCCGAAGAGGCTTCGCTGCTGGCCTGGCTCGAAGGCAAGGCCAACAAGTTGTATGCCCGTAAGCAGCGATACGGGGACGCGCTCTGATGTCGGGTTGGAATCTGGAGCCGGCCTACGCCGATTTGGTGCAAGATTTTGGCAGCCTCGAGGCGGTCTTCGCGCTGCAAGGGGAGCGTTTGACCCGTGATCCGTTGTCAGAGGTGATCCGGGTGCAGCGAAACGGCGTGAATTACTACGTCAAACGCTACGTCGGGGCCGGCAAAGGCTTGCGACGCTACCTGGGCAAACCGCGGGTCAAGTCCGAATGGCAGAACCTCAAGCGCTTCGCCAAATGGGGCATCCCCACCGCCGAAGTCGTGGGCTGGGGCTTGGAGCGAAATGGCGCGACCTATGCCCGCGGCGCGATGATCACCCGCGAACTGCCGCACACCGAAGACCTCTCGGCCTTGGCCGAGCGTCGCGACCCGAGGCTGGCCGACCGTGCCTGGGTCGATGGCGTGAGCCAGCAGTTGGCTGGCTACACGCGGACCATGCACGACCACCGTTTCACCCATAACGACCTGAAGTGGCGCAACCTGTTGATCGATGACCGCTCGCGGCTGTTTCTGATCGACTGTCCAAATGGGGCCTTCTGGCGTGGCTTCTGGCTCAAGTACCGTATTACCAAGGATCTGGCGTGCCTGGATAAAGTGGCCAAATACCATTTGTCGGCCACGCAGCGCCTGCGGTTCTACCTGCAATACCGCCAGTGCGACCGGCTCGATGCGTGTGACAAGAAACGCATCCGTCATGTGGTGAGATTTTTCGAGGGGCGTGAATGACTGATTTTCTGGCCGCTGAAGACCGGGCGTTGTTGCAACGTCATGGCCTGGACAGCTTCGAGGCCTTGTGGGCGCGGCAATTGGACGCGGTGGACGAACCCAATACCTCGGGTGACGGCTGGAGCAGTGTGTTCCGGCTGGACCTGGAGGGGCAGGGTTATTACCTCAAGCGCCAGAGCAATTACCTGACACGGACCTTGTCCCATCCGTTTGGCGAGCCAAGTTTCTCCCGGGAGTTTCGCAACATCAGCCGTTATCGCCAGCTGGGCATTCCCGCTCTGCAAGCGGCGTTCTATGGTCAGCGCAAGGTGAGCGGAGAGGTGCGGGCGATCCTGCTGACCCGTGCCCTGGATGGCTGGGATGACCTGGATTCGCTGGTGCAGCGCTGGTCGAGCCTGGCGGCGGTGCAGCGCACCACCATCCTCAAGGCCTGCGGTTTGCTGGTGCGGCGCCTGCATGGCATGCATCAGGTGCACGGTTGCTTCTATCCAAAACACATCTTCCTGCAAGCCACCGCTGACGGCTATCAGGCGCAATTGATCGACCTGGAAAAGACCCGGCCGCTCTTGTTCGGGCTGCGTGATCGGGTCAAGGACCTGGAGCCTTTGCTGCGTCGCGCCTCTGTCTGGAGTGATGCCGATGTGCGTCAGTTGCTGTCCAGTTATCTGGATCAGCCGCTCGACAGTGGGCTGGTCGACAACTGGATGACCCGTCTGAACGCTCGGCGCAGCCACAAGGAAGCCCGTTGATGCATTTGTCCGAACTCAAACATGCCGGCCGCAGCCCCAGCCTGCCCCTGAGCCTGGAACTGGTCGATGCCGCCGGCCCGGCGAAGTTGCAACTGCTTTCGTTGTTGCGGGTGTTGCCGGGCCAGCGTTATGTCGGTGCTGGCGTCTGGCGTGGCCGGCCGGTGTTGGCCAAATTATTGGTGGGCAACAAGGCCGCCCGGCATTTCCAGCGAGAGCTGCAAGGCGTGCGCCTGCTGGCAGAGCAGGGGCTGACCACGCCGTTGTTGCTGGCCGATGGCCTGAAAGAGGGTGAAGGTGGCTGGTTGTTGTTCGAATTGCTTGAAGACGCCGAGAGCCTGGGGGATGCCTGGAAACAGGTCGAGCAGTTGCCATTGCTGGCCGACGAGCAGGTGGCGGTGCTGGCCGAAGCCCTAGGCGCTATCGCGCAATTGCACAGCAAAGGCCTGTGGCAGGAAGACCTGCACCTGGACAATCTGCTGCGTCATGACGGCAAGCTCTATTTGATCGACGGTGCCGGTATCCGCGCTGAAACCCCAGGGCAGCCGCTGTCGCGGCAAAAAGTATTGGAGAACCTGGGGGTGTTTTTCGCCCAGCTCCCCAAAGCCCTCCAGCCGTTCAATGAAGAACTGTTGGTGTATTACCTGCTGGGCAACGCCGAACACGCACTGCCCATGGAAGCGCTGCAAAAACAGACCGACAAAGTGTATGCCTGGCGCCTGAAGGATTTCCTCGAAAAAGTCGGGCGCGAGTGCAGCCTGTTCAGCGTGCAACGCGGGGCGTTTGGCCTGCGGGCGATCCGTCGTGATGAAGAAGCGGCCATGACGCCGGTGCTGGAACAGGCTGATGCGTTGCTCGACCAGGGCCATCTGTACAAGACCGGTGGCGCCGCTAGTGTCGGTAAAGTCGAGGCGAACGGTCGCACCTTGGTGATCAAACGCTACAACATCAAAAACTTCGCCCATTGGCTCAAGCGCTTCTGGCGCCCGAGCCGCGCCTGGCACTCCTGGCGCGAAGGTCATCGACTGACCTTCCTCGGCATCGCCACGCCCAAGCCGCTGGCGTTGTTGGAAAAGCGTTTCCTGTGGCTGCGCCGTGGTGCTTACCTGGTCACCGAACACCTGGCGGGGCCGGACATCATCGAGCGTTTCGGCCCTTACGTGCAAAACGGTGACGCGCCCGAGGCCGAGTTGCTGGCACTGGATCGGTTGTTCGCCGACCTGATCCGCGAACGCATCAGCCATGGCGACTTCAAGGGCCACAACCTGTTCTGGCAGCACGACCGCTGGGCGCTGATCGATCTCGACTCCATGTGCCAACACCGCACTCTGGCCAGCTTTGCCCCGGCCTACGCCCGGGATCGCGCGCGGTTCATGCGCAATTGGTCGCAGGACAGTGCGCTGTATCGGGTGATCGATGGGCGGTTGCCCAAGGATGTCGATAGCACGCCATCTGTCTTGTAAACGGTCACCGTGGCGAGGGAGCTTGCGCCCGGAGGAGCTGTGTAGGAACTGTCGAGTGCAACGAGGCTGCGATCTTTCCCCAGACAATTGAGTCCCAAGCGAAAGATCAAAAGATCGTCCGAACGCGGCCCGAGCCTTCGCCAGCTCCTACAGAGCCGAGCGGGAGCAAGCTCCCTCGCCACGGACCGCGTACACCTTCAGGCCGAGAAAGGGGCGGATTCAGGTGTGAAATGCACCACCGCTACAGGGATGCTGACCGCGCTACGGGGAGGAAGCTTTGGGGGGAGTTGCGCTCCAGAAAGCGAAAAGCCCCGATGAAACTCACCGAGGCGTAGACGCCGACCGGGATCCCCCAGTCCATTTGGGCGAAGCCTATGTTGGTAACCATTAGCTGCCAATGGACATGCAATGGGTAACTCGCCACGAGCTTGCCGCTTGCAGCTAGAGGCTTGCTGCCGCTTTTACGCTATAATCCCGCCCTTTAGCTGCCCCACACCCTTGGTGCGCGGCACATCCATTTTTTGCGGCGCTTGGCGCCCGTATGCAGACATAAGAGGCTAGACCCTGTGGCATTGACGATTCTTGGCCTGTCCGGCGCCCTTAGCCATGATCCTTCCGCTGCGCTGTACATTGACGGCAAGCTGATCGCGGCGGCCGAGGAAGAGCGTTTCGTACGCGATAAACATGCAAAGAACCGCATGCCCTACGAATCGGCGAAGTTCTGCCTGGAGCAGGCCGGTATCAAGCCTTCCGACGTCGATGTGGTGGCGATCCCGTTCGCCCCGATCAGCCTGTTTGGCGAAGCGCGCTGGCACTACGCCAAGCGTTACTGGTACGCCCCTGACCGCGCCCTCGACGCGATCCTGATGGGCAACCGTCGCTACAAGCGCTATCGCCGCAAGATCGTCTGGTGCCTGGAGCAACTGGGCTTCGATCCGAAAAAAATCAAGATCGAACCGGTTGAGCATCACCTGGCCCACGCCTCCAGCGCCTACCACTGCTCGGGCTTTCAGGAGAAAACCGCAATCCTGGGTATCGACGGCAAGGGCGAATACGCCACGACCTTCTTTGGCTACGGCGAAAACGGCAAGATCCACAAGATCAAGGAATTCTTCGACCCGGACTCCCTGGGCGGCCTGTACGGCGCGATCACCGAGTTCCTCGGTTTTGAAATGCTCGACGGTGAGTTCAAGGTCATGGGCATGGCGCCTTACGGCGATGCCACCAAGTACGACTTCTCGCGCCTGGCCTCTTTTGAAAATGGCGAACTGGTGATCAACACCGACTACGCCAACGTGATCGGCCTGCGTCGCTATAAAGAGAAGGGCAAGGGTTTCTACTTCTCGCCGAAGTTGATCGAATGGCTCGGCCCGAAACGTGAAGGCGACATCGCCGACGAGCCGTACATTCACTACGCGGCGAGCATGCAAGCGCTGTTCGAGAAGCTCGCGCTGCAAATGATCGACCACTACCTGGGCGACGTGCTCAAGGAAACCGGCAAGCTGGCCTTCGCCGGCGGCTGCGCGTTGAACGTCAAGCTGAACCAGAAAATCATCGCCCGTGACGACGTCAAGGAGCTGTTCGTGCAACCGGCTTCCGGCGACGCCGGTACGGCGGTGGGTGCGGCGGCTTATGTGTCCCACGCCCGTGGCGTGCCGGTCGAGAAGATGGAACACGTCTACCTCGGCCCGGCCTACAGCAACGAAGACGTGATCGCTGCGTGCGCCCGTCATCCGAGCAAGCCTGCGTGGCGCAAGATCGACAACACCCCCGAGCGCATTGCCAAGATCATGGTCGATGGCAACCCCGTGGCCTGGTTCCAGGGGCGCATGGAGTTTGGCCCGCGTGCCTTGGGCGGCCGTTCGATCATCGGGTGCCCAAGCGCCAGCGGCGTGGCCGATCGGATCAACGAACAAATCAAGTTCCGCGAGCGCTGGAGGCCTTTCTGCCCGTCGATGCTCGACACCGTTGCGCCGCAGATGATCAAGGTCGACCACCCTGCGCCGTTCATGACCTTCACCTTCGAAGTGGCCGAGGAATGGAAAACCCGCGTGCCGGAAGTCGTCCATGAAGACGGCACCTCCCGGGCCCAGGTGCTCAAGCGCGAATACAACCCGCGCTACTACGACATGATGAAGGCCCTGGAAGTCCTGACCGGCAACGGCGTGTCGCTGAACACCTCGCTCAACCGTCGTGGTGAACCGATGATCTGCTCGCCGACCGATGCGCTGAACATGTTCTTCGGTTCCGACCTGCAGTACCTGATCATGGAAGACATCCTGGTGGTCAAAGACGGCGTGGACGCTTATGACACGCTCGGCTGAGCGACATGTGCTGCAGTTCTGCCACGGTTATGACGGGCCGTTCCTGGACTGCGCCCGTCAGTATGCGAGTCTGTTCGCGGGCACTGGCTATCGCGTGACCACGGTGTTCCTCACCGGGGTGGCGGATGCGCAAGTCGCTGCCGCTTGCGCCTCGGACGAGGTGCTGTTCATGGAGTACAGCTCCAGTGCCATTCGTGGCCTGAAGCTGGGCGCCATCGGCGACCTGCGCAAGATTGCCGCCTCACGCAATTTCAGTTTCTGCATTGCTCATCGCTTCAAGCCGATCTACATCGCCCTGATCGGCACCCGCTTGCCGGTGATCGGCGTGCATCATGCCTTCGATGACTACCAACGGCGTACCCGCCGGCTGTTCGCTCAGGTGTTTCGTAAACGCCTGAGCCTGCTCGGGGTTTCCGATGCGGTGCGTGACGACATGCGCCGCTGCTTGCCGAAATGGCCGGCTGCCCGGATCCAGACCCTCTACAACCGCATCGACCTCGATGCCACGCAGGCCAGCCTGGTTTCTCGGGAGGAGGCGCGGCACACCCTGGGGCTGGACGCGCATGCCTGGATTGTCGGCAATGTCGGCCGCCTGCATCCGGACAAGGACCAGGCCACCTTGTTGCGCGGTTTTGCTGCGGCGCTGGCGTATCTGCCAGCCAACAGCCAGTTGGCGATTCTCGGCAAGGGCCGTCTGGAGCAGGACCTCCGGGCATTGGCACTGGAATTGGGCATCGCCGACCGCGTGCTGTTGCTCGGCCAGGTGCCCGAGGCGCGCCGTTATTTCCGCGCGTTCGATGTCTTTGCCCTGAGCTCCGACCATGAGCCGTTCGGCATGGTGCTGCTCGAAGCCATGGCTGCCGGCGTTCCGTTGCTGGCCACTGCTTGCGGTGGTGCCAGGGAGGTGGTCGAAGGCGTCGGCATCCTGTTTCCGCAGGGTGACGCCGAGCACATGGCCCAGGGCTTGCAACACCTGGCGGCCATGGACGATCTGCAGCGTCGCCAATGCGCCGAGCTGATGCTCGACCGCTTGCGCGAAAGCTTCTCGGATCGTGCCGTACGCGAGGCATTCTGGCGTTTGCCCCAAGTCACCGAACTGGCGCAGAGGGCCTGATGTTCAATCGATTCCAAGGCTGGCGTGAGCGCGGCTGGACCGCCGTTGACGCGTCGATTTATGCCCAGGCCTGGCAGCGTTTTGGCGGCAGTGTGGCGACCCATCCCCTGGTGGTCGAGCGTCTGGCGGCCCTGGCAGGGATTCCCGTGCGTTACCTGGCATTCGAGCAAGGTGGCGAGCTCAAGGCGGCCATACCCACCTGGGGCCGTGACCTGGCGTTGTCCAAAGACGTGCTCAAGCGCAGCGGCAAGAAGGGGTTGTTCGACCTGGGCAATGCCGAACTGATCCTGCCGGCAGCGTCGGATGCACAAGCGCCGTTGCGTCATCGTGGGCGTTACCTGTCGGCCCTCAACGAGGGGCGCTTCAGTGGCTTGAAGTTGCAGCAGGAACAACTGGCCATGGCCCGCACGCCGGAAGAACTGTCCAAGAAGTTCCGCTACAACCAGCGTCGTGAACTGCGCTTGCTGGAAGAGGCGGGCGGGGTGGTACGGCCGGTCGGCGAGTTTTCCAGCGTCGAGCTGGCCTCAATCTACTGCGACCTGTTCCTGCGTCGCTGGGGCTTTGCGGCTACCGGTGCCGAGCGCATGGGCGAGGTGATCGAGTTGCTGCGTGAATGGCTGATCGGTTCGGTGATCTTCCTCAACGATGCGCCGATTGCCATCCAATTGGTGTATCGCGTCGAAGCGCCCGAGTGGATCAGCGTCGAGTACATCAACGGTGGCGTCGACCCGCAGACTCGCGAATTCAGCCCCGGCAGTGTGTTGAGCTTTCTCAACACTCAAAGCGCCTGGGAACATGCCCGTGCCGCTGGCAAGCCGTTGCGTTTTTCGTTCGGCCGGGCGGACCGGGAGTACAAGGACCGTTGGTGCAACCCCGTGCCGGTGTTTACCGTATGAACCCACCGATCAGTCGCAAGCAACAGTTGCTAAGGCGCCACCGTCGCAACAAGCGCGTGGGGTTGCTGCTCGCCCTCATCGTGCTGGTCTTGCTGGGTGTGGCAGTGGCCTGGTGGCTGCCACTGGTGTTGGCGGTATTGGGCTGGATCGCCCATGAGGCGTGGTTCGCCGATCATCTGTTCTATTCACCCAGGGATGATTACCAGTACAGCTTCCCGCCGTTCACCCAGCAACCCAAGGTGCACCTCAATGCCGGACGGCTGCGGCTGGACGAAGGCGTGATTCTGGACGATGGCGCGACGTTAATTCTCGCGTTGCGGGTCAAGAGTACCTGGCTGGGGCGCTTCATCGACCCGGTTGTCGAATTGTTGGGCGGCGAAAGGGACCAGCAGACTTTCGAGCGCGGGGTCAACGGCCTGCGCTATCTCAATCTCAGCGAGCAGGGACCGGCGTTGTCCCGGGGTGAGCTGCGCCTGCGCGGGCGCCATTGCCGTTTGCTGGGCGAGCCGACGCTATGGTCCTTCACGCCGCCGCAAGTGCAGCGCCAGCGGGTGATGGTCATCGCTCCCCACGCCGACGATGCGGAACTGGCCGCCTACGGTTTGTACAGCCAGGCTGACGAAGCTTGGATCGTCACGCTGACCGCCGGTGAAATCGAAGCCGAACATTATCGACAGATGGGCTTGGACCGCGTCGAAGCTGCGCGGCTCAAGGGCCGTTTGCGCGCCTGGGACAGCATTGCCGTACCGCGTTGGGCCGGGGTGCCTGAAGCGCACTGTGTGCAGTTGGGGTACTTCTGCCTGCAACTGGCCGCCATGCAAGCTGCGCCGAACCAACCACAAGGTTCTCGCGAGGCTGACCTGAGCGATACCCGGCTGTTCCGTCAGTTGAACCCGTTCCACCTGCCCGGCGATGCCGACGGCGCGCCGACCTGGAACAACCTGTTGGCGGACCTGCGCGAACTGCTGCTCAAGGCGCGTCCCGAGGTCATTGTGTTGCCGCATCCGACCCTTGATCCGCACCCCGACCATCTCTGCGCCCATCATGCCGTCCTCCAAGCCCTCGAAGGCCTGGAGTGGCAGCCAACCACGCTGTTGGGCTACGCCAATCACCTGCATGACAATGACCGTTGGCCCATGGGGGATACCGGAGAAGGCGTGGCGTTGCCGCCGGTCTTCGATCCAGGTCAGTTGATGCAACCCCTGAGCTTGCCTTTATCAGTGGCAGCCCAGCGGGACAAGGCCATGGCCTTGGGAATGATGCATGATCTGCGACCGCCAGCGCCTTTGAAGCGCCGGTTAAGGCGATGGATACAGTATGTCCTGACCCGTAGAGTGCGGTCTGTTTATGGCGAGAACGATTTTTTCCGCAAAGCGGTCAGGCGTCACGAGCTCCTCTGGCTGTTGACATCTGCGAAGCGCAGGTAACACATAAATGACGCATAACCCCCTCCAGCGTCCTTCGTCCTTGGTGAATGTGAGCTTGCTGTGATCAATCCATGCCCGCGTATTCTTTTTATCATTCCGTATTTCGGACGCTGGCCGTTCTGGATGCCATTGTTTCTCGAAAGTTGCCGGCGTAACGCTGATATTGATTGGCTGTTGTTCAGTGATTGCGGTGTTCCGGAAAGTCTTCCACCGAACGTAACGGTTGAAAGCTCCACGTTCGAGGCGTATTGCCAGCTGGTTTCCCGGCGATTGGAGATCGAATTCAGGCCGAAACAGCCCTATAAACTGTGTGATATCAAGCCTGCCCTTGGGTACATTCATATCGATCGTCTCGACGGCTATGATTTTTGGGCTTTTGGCGATATTGACCTGGTGTACGGTGATCTTCGGCAGTATTTCACCGCTGAACGCCTGGCCGGCCATGACGTGTTTTCCACTCATGAACGCCGTGTCGCTGGCCATTTGTGCTTGATACGCAATACGGCTCGTGCACGTGAAGTGTTCAAGCTGATCAAGCGCTGGAAAGAACGTTTTACCGACGATCAGCACTACGCGCTGGATGAAGGCGCGTTCAGCCGTATTTTCCTGTGGCGCAAGAATTTTCCCGAGCCGCTGTTTACCCTGGTGGGTAAATTCAATCCATGGCGTCGACGCAGTGAGTTCACAGAAGCGTTCAGCACTCCGGGTGGGTGCATAAAGTGGCATGACGGTTCGGAGAATTTCCCCCTTCGCTGGTACTGGCGTAATGGTCGCCTGACGAATGATCGGGATGGCGACCGCGTTTTCCCTTATTTTCATTTCGTCTGCTGGAAGCGCAACGAGTGGTCGACCCTGCCCGAGCCAGATCCTGCCGGGATACAACGGCTGGCAACATCGCCTGCCTGGATGATTGATGCGGCGGGTTTGCACCAAGGAGAATTATGAGTCAGCGGTTGAAGGTGCTGCAGCTGCAGCCGGATTACAACGTTAAGCAGCATGATTTCGCCGATCTTGCGGAACAGATCGTCAAGGCCCTGCCCAGTGAACGCTACGAGGTGACAGCGGCTTTTTTACGAGGTCGTCCGGGGCCTGGCGAAGCCGTCAGTCGGGCGGACCGTTCGGTTTATTTCGAATTTTCCGACAAGGCGCTCAAGGGAATGCGCGTTCGTGCGATGTGGCAGTTGTACCAGTTCTGTCGCCGGGAAAAATTCGATGTGGTCGTGTGCAATCGCTTCAAACCCGTCAACATGATGTTGCAGCTCAATCGATGGTTGAAAATCCCGCTGTGCATCGGCATTTCCCACGGGTTCGGGGAATATGACCGCTTTTATCGTCGCCGCCAGACGCAGCGGCTGGTGGATCGGCACTGGCGGTTTGTCGGCGTGTCGCCAGCCGTCAAGCAGTATCTGCTGGACTGTCGTTGCGGTTTTACCGATCCCAATACCTACGCCATCACCAACGCCATTGATATCGAACAGGCTGAAGCCTTGCAGCACCCGCGTGAGCGCGCCCGTGAATTGTTGGGTATCAGCCCTTCGGTGAGGCTGATTGGCGCCTTGGGTCGGTTGGTTCCGGTCAAGGGACATACATACCTGTTGCAAGCCTTTGCCACGCTTAAGGATAAATACCCTACGGCCCAACTGGCGATCATTGGCGCTGGACGGGAAGAGTCCCGGCTGGCGGCGCAGATCGATCAGTTGGGTCTGAGGGATCGCGCCCACCTGTTGGGCTTCAAGGAAAACGCTCTGCAATACGTGAGGGCATTCGATATCTGGACCATGCCCTCCCTGGCCGAAGGCTTGGGCCTAGCGCTGCTGGAAGGCATGAGTGGACATCTGCCGGTGATCGCTTCGGATGTACCGGCCATGTTGCCATTGATTGAGGGGGCCGGAGGCCTGGCGGTAACGCCCGCCGATGTGCCGAGCCTGATAGCGGCACTCGACACCTACCTGGCGCTTTCGGACTCCGAGCTCAAGGCCTGTGGCGAGCGAGCCTATCGATACCTTGTCGAGCAGCACGACATCGAAGTATTCCGTCGGCAGTATCTTGATCTGATCGAGACCGGCCTGAATGAAGCTCAAAAGGAGCAGCCATGAGTGCCGCGCAACCTGTCGTAAGCGTGATCATCGCGTCATATAACCATGGCCGATACATTGAGGAATGCATTCTCAGCGTCCTGGGGCAGACCTATCCGAACATAGAGTTGCTGGTCATCGATGATGGCTCCACTGATGACAGCGTCGAGCGTATCCGGCGCTTGCAGGCGGTGCATGGCTTTGACTTTCGGGTCCAGCAGAACCAGGGGCTGACCAATACGCTTAACGAGTCGGTCGCCCGCTGCAGTGGCAGCTTGATTGTGCCGTTTGGTTCCGACGACATTATGCTGCCCGAGCGGATTGCCGTTCAGGTGGCCTACATGGACGGCAAGCCCGAGGTCGGTATCTGTGCGGGTAATATCGAACTGATTGATGCCGACGGGAATCTTTTTCCCGAGAGTCGTCAGAACCGCGAGGTACCCTTCCGGCGGCTGGATTTCGAAGACATGTTCATGGAGCGTAAACCCTACCCACCGGCACCGACTCTGATGATTCGTCGCGAGGCGCTGGAGAAAGTAGGTGGATTTGATCCGCAGATTCGTCTGGAAGACCTGTTGATCGAGCTGAAAGTGACCCGGGCCGGTTATTTTATCGATGGCCTGAGCGTCTTGATGGCGCGCTATCGCAAGCACGCAACCAACTCCTACAAGAACCATCGGTTCATGACCGACAGTATTCTGCGCACCTATGCCTTGTTCAGCGATCATCCGCTTTATGACCAGGTGCGCTATAAGTTTCTCAATTCCATGTTCCTGAAAACGTCCAACCGCGACCACGCGTTCGCCCGTGAGTTGTTGGCGCAGATTCCCTTCAGGGTTTGGAACAAAAAAACCTGGCGAGGCTTGGGTCGACTGTTTTTCTGCCCGCTGGAAAAACACTGAACCCCGACCAGCGACTGCGGAAAAATCCTGGCCGCTACATTCTGTATCGAAGAGCGGCCTGTGCTGAAAGCCTGGGGTTCAAGGGGGCCTCATACCCGGGCAGGGTTGCTCCCCGACAAAATTTGCTTTTGCAGGTTATCGACGGCCAGTTTTGAGGCAACCGTGGCGTAACCGTCCAGCAGCGCCTCAAGATGTTGCTCGAAAAGCCAGCCGTGATCTTCCTTATAACGCTGCAGGTGGCGCAGATTGCGCTGGCGAAGCGCTATCCTGAGGGACGACGGATAGAGGTACAGGTCGGCCACATCGATCAGGCCGAATTCACCGTTTTCCAGCACCAGCACATTGCCCAGGTGCAGCGAGCGAAAGTAAACGCCTCGCTCGTGCAGTTGCGCCATGAATTTACCAAAGCTTTCGACGAGGGCATGGCGCCGCGCAGGCGTAGAAGCAGCTTGCAGCGCCTGGCGCAAGGTCATCCCTGGCAGGGGAACATAGTGCACCGCGCTGCTGCCGTCGTTCAGATGGTACACGTGGCGGATTGTCGGGCTCGGTATTCCCAGGTTTTGCAATTGTTGGCTGTGCACCGCAAAGCGCTCGGAATAAGGATTGAAACCGCCGGAGGTGTACCAGCGGCGTGCGCGAAACAGTTTGAGAAAATCGCCCCCCACCAGGCGCAGAACTTTTGGTCCCAGACCGTCGGACTCGATCACTTGGGCTCCTGAGGCAAGTCTGTCCAGGGCTTGCGGTGTCAGCCGTTGCACAGGGGTGACCAGCAAGCGCCTGGCGCGGTAATTGATGCTCAAGGCGGCGATCAGGGCCAGGGGGATCCACAGTAGGAACCAATGCTCCTTCGGCCTGGAAAGAATGCCACCACCTTCAGTCAGTCCCGCTGCCATGCCATATACCAGCCAGGTGGAGGCGACCACCAACAAGGGATGAGCCCGATAACGCCAGCTGTTCAGCACGCTCCAGGCCTGGAAAAAGATCCATGGAAGAAAGCCAATAATCCCGACGTAGTACAGGACGCCGAGGGCAAAGTTATGGGGCTCCGCCAGCATGTAGCCTATGCCTGGATCAACCTCTAATTCGGCGCCATAGCCGTGACCGATCCAGGGATGTTGGGCTATCGCCTGCAAGATGATCTGCCAGATCTCGAAGCGGTACGAGTCCCCACGGGCGAAGATCATCTCGTTAAACAATACGCCTGTGACGCCGCCACTAATTAATAGGAGACTGAGCAAGGCAAGCGAGCGTCGATTCCAGCAAAGGATACCGACCCAGATGGCGGCTGCAACCAAGGCGACCAGAGGGGTCCGTGAGCCGGTAGCGACGACCGCGGTGAACATGACCAAGGCCGCAGGGACGGTCAGCCAGAAAATATGGCGATTTTTCCAGAGCATGCTCAGGCTTAACCAGTAAACGCAGAAGAAGCCATACAGGTGTGAGGCGAGCAGCGGATTGTCGAAGGCGCCACCGCCAATCAGGCGCAATCGCGGCCGATATATCTGGGTAAACGCATACAAATTGTAGAGCGTGGCGATCAGGGCGACTGTTGCCGCGCAAAACAGTAGCGGGTGCAGCAGGTCGCTACGATAGCGCACCAATAGGTAACAGCCGACGAACAAGAACACGGTATGCAATACGGTTTTGATCGGGCGCGCGATGCTTTCGGTCTCGGGGGCCCACGACACGCTGATCAGCGCCCAACCCGCGAACATCAAAAGGGCGACGAAAATCGGCTCGCGAATCAGTTCCTTCAGCGCTCTCGGCCTCAGGCACACGGCTATGAGGGCGGGGATGCTGAACAACCCGTAGAACAATTTATGGTGCTGGCTGCGCCCTGGCAGAAAGAACAAGGCACACAGGAGCAGCAAGAAGCCAAGCGGAAGAATCCATTGGCAGATGAAGTCGAAAACTCTATTGGACGTGGCGGGGTGCTTGGATAACATGCTTAGGAATTCATTCCTGAAATCGGTTGGCCATTCAAGGTGATGGCTTTTTGGTGTTTTGCAGACGCGTAACAATAACAGCCTTAGCGGTTTGCCAGAACACCGAAGAAGCTGTGTTAAAGTCAGCCTCCTTTTATCGATATTCGCGTGATATGGCCGACTCCAGTCTTCCCGCAAGCCCTTCGAGCTTGAAAATCTATTTCCGCCTGCTTGGCTACGTGAAGCCCTATATCGGCTTGTTCGGGCTCAGTATCGTCGGGTTCCTGATTTTCGCGTCCACCCAGCCGATGCTTGGGTACATCCTCAAGTATTTCGTCGACGGTCTCTCCAATCCGAGCGCGGTGCTGTTTCCGACGGTCCCTTACCTGCGCGACCTGCAGTTACTACAGGCCGTGCCGCTGCTGATCATAGTCATTGCTGCCTGGCAGGGATTGGGATCGTATCTGGGCAATTATTTCCTGGCCAAGGTCTCGCTGGGGCTGGTACATGACTTACGGGTGCAGTTGTTCAACAACCTGCTGACCCTGCCCAACCGCTATTTCGACAAACACAACTCGGGTCACCTGATTTCCCGTATCACGTTTAACGTGACCATGGTGACGGGGGCGGCAACGGATGCGATCAAGGTCGTTATCCGTGAAGGCATGACCGTGATCTTCCTGTTCGCTTCACTGTTGTTCATGAACTGGCGCCTGACCCTGGTGATGGTGGCGATCCTGCCTTTGATTGCGCTCATGGTCCGTACCGCGAGCAAGAAGTTTCGCAAGCAGAGCAAGAAAATCCAGGTCGCGATGGGGGATGTGACCCATGTCGCCTCTGAAACCATCCAGAGTTATCGTGTCGTGCGCAGTTTCGGTGGCGAGGTCTACGAGCAGAAACGCTTCCTCCAGGCCA
The DNA here is from genome assembly GCF_963970515.1 of Pseudomonas sp. RL_5y_Pfl2_73. Taxonomy (NCBI): domain Bacteria; kingdom Pseudomonadati; phylum Pseudomonadota; class Gammaproteobacteria; order Pseudomonadales; family Pseudomonadaceae; genus Pseudomonas; species Pseudomonas sp. RL_5y_Pfl2_73. Next base: position 36,920 of record NZ_CAXAPD010000006.1, read on the forward strand.
GCCAGGGCAATACCGACAAGCAGTTGCGCATGACCCGTACCGGTGCTATCTACACGCCGGTGTTGCAACTGGTGATTTACAGCGCCATGGCTGTGTTGATGTTCCTCGTCTTGTATTTGCGTGGAGATGCTTCGGCGGGCGACATGGTGGCCTACATTACCTTGGCCGGTCTGCTGCCCAAGCCGATTCGCCAGCTGTCGGAAGTCAGTTCCACCATCCAGAAAGGGGTGGCGGGGGCCGAAAGCATCTTTGAGCAGTTGGATGTCAAGCCGGAAACCGATACCGGTACCATCGAGCGTGATGCTGTCAGCGGGCGGCTGGATGTGCGCCATCTGAGCTTCACCTATCCGGACACCGACCGGCAGGTACTGAACGACATCAGCTTCTCTGTCGAGCCTGGGCAGATGGTTGCCTTGGTGGGGCGTTCGGGCAGCGGTAAATCGACCCTGGCTAACCTGATCCCGCGTTTCTACCACCATGACGAAGGCGAGATATTGCTCGATGGTGTTGAAATCGAACAGTACAAGCTATTGAATCTGCGCCGCCATATCGCTCAGGTGACCCAGCATGTAACGCTGTTCAGCGACACGGTGGCCAACAACATCGCATATGGCGATCTGGTCGGTGCGCCGCGAGTCGATATCGAGAAAGCGGCTCAAGACGCCTATGCCATGGACTTCATCAGGCAGCTGCCTCAAGGCCTGGACACCCAGGTGGGGGAAAACGGCGTGCTGCTTTCCGGCGGTCAACGCCAACGCCTGGCCATTGCCAGGGCCCTGTTGAAAAACGCCCCGTTGTTGATTCTAGACGAGGCGACTTCCGCACTGGATACCGAGTCCGAACGGCACATCCAGGCTGCTCTGGACCAGGTGATGAAAGGCCGTACGACCCTGGTGATAGCCCACCGTCTTTCGACCATTGAAAAAGCCGACTTGATCCTTGTGATGGATCAGGGGCGCATTGTCGAGCGCGGGACTCATGGGGAACTCCTGGCGCAGAACGGTTATTACGCGCGCCTGAATGCCATGGGGCTGGACGCTCCGGCCCAGGGTATCGCCTGAATACAAGTGAAACCTGGGGGGGCTGGGCAGGCTCAGCTCCCCAAAGGCATTTGTACCAAGGTCGATACCCGTATTGAGCAACCCACAATAACTCTGCGACTCGCGCTTGGTAAGGTTCTGGCCACAGGACTTTCCTGAACGAACGTCAGTGATCCAGGGAGCCATCCCTTCGCGCGGGTACTGCAATGCTGCACCGTTATCTCTGGAAGCTGTTGCCCAAGTCGCAACGCTCCTTCCTGTTGGGGCGCCTGTCGATCGACAGGTGGTCAACAAATCGATATCCGCCAACTGCCAATTCCCCGAGGCTTTCGCCCAGCGCGCCTGTTTGTTCATCCATGTGCCCAAATGCGCCGGCAGCAGTGTTGGCGTGGGTATGTTCGATGGCTTCAGTCCCGGGCACCTGCCGCTGTATTGGTATGAGCAGCAATTTCCGAAGCAGTATTCAGCCAGTTTCAAATTTGCTTTTGTCCGCGATCCGCTGGAGCGTGCGTATTCGGCCTATGCTTTTCTGCGGGGCAATAAATTGGGCGCGCGCGATCACGCGGCGCAGAAACGGGTGAGCCAATACCGCGACTTCGATGACTTCGTCTTCCGTTGGCTGCATCCAGAGAACATCGCACGGCAAATGCATTTCGCCGCCCAGACGGACTTTCTCACTGATTTCCTCGGCCACCTGGCGATGGACTTCATCGGTTGTCAGGAGTATCTGGAGCGCGATTATCGGCGGGTATGCGAACATCTGGGTCTGCACGCGGCGTTGCCCCATGTGAATTTCTCCCTGCCGCGTGCTTAGGTGCCGGTGCGGGAAATCTGTTCGGTGCGTACTCGTCGGTGGGTGCGACGGGTGTATCAACGTGACTACGAGATGCTCGGTTATGAATGAGACGTCAAAGGTATCGATGCAACACGCGCAGATTCTCCCTTATGCGCCGGCGCTCACGCCCCAGGACCGGGCTGCCATCAAGGCCCAGCGACCACGTTGCATCTGGCTGACCGGGCTGTCGGGGGCCGGCAAGTCGACGCTGGCCAATGCCTTGGAGGTGCAACTCAACCAGCAAGGCTTGCATACGGCCCTGCTCGACGGCGACAACTTGCGCCAGGGGTTGTGCCGAGGCCTGGGAATGGATGCCGAAGCCCGCAAGGAAAATATCCGACGCATTGCCGAAGTCGCGCGCTTGATGGTCGATGCCGGTCTGATCGTCATCGTTGCGGCCATCTCACCGTTTCGCGCCGATCGGGAAGCGGCCCGACAATTATTCCCCGAGGGGGCCTTTGCCGAGGTGTATGTCAGCACGCCTTTTGACGTCTGCGCCCTGCGTGATCCCAAGGGGTTGTACCGTGAAGCCCTCGCCGGGCGGATCAAGAACTTCACCGGGCTCGACAGCCCTTACGAGGCGCCGTTTGCACCGGACTGCGAGATCAATACCTGCGAAGTGGAGCTGGCCCAGGCCTGTGAACGCCTGTCGACGCTGCTGAAAAGCTAATTGAAGACGCCCTCCAGCATCCCGTTGCAGCCATGGACGAGCCTTGCGCCAAGCCTGTGCTAATATCCCCGCCCTGTTCATTTTGTATGTGGGATGCTCCATGAAGTTGTCCATGCCGCGATTCGATCAAGCCCCTGTATTGGTGGTCGGCGATGTCATGCTCGACCGCTACTGGCATGGCGGTACCTCACGGATTTCCCCTGAGGCGCCGGTGCCGGTGGTCAAGGTCGAGCACATCGAGGATCGTCCCGGTGGTGCCGCCAACGTTGCCCTGAACATCGCCGCCCTCGGTGCGCCGGCTTCCCTGGTGGGGGTGACCGGCGACGACGAGGCTGCCGACAGCCTGACCAACAGCCTCAAGGGCGCGGGGGTGCGGGCAATATTCCAGCGCATTGCGCACCAGCCGACCATCGTCAAGCTGCGGGTCATGAGCCGTCACCAGCAGTTGCTGCGAATCGATTTCGAAGAACCGTTCGCCACTGATCCCCTGGCCCTTGGTGCCGAGGTTGATCACCTGCTCGAAGGCATCAAGGTGCTGGTGTTGTCGGACTACGGCAAAGGTGCGTTGAAAAACCACCAGATGCTGATCCAGGCTGCTCGTGCCCGTGGCATTCCGGTCGTGGCCGACCCCAAGGGCAAGGATTTTTCCATCTACCGTGGTGCGAGCCTGATCACGCCGAACCTCAGCGAGTTTGAAACCATCGTCGGCGGTTGCGTCGATGAGCACGACTTGGTGAGTAAAGGCGCACAGCTGATGCAAGACCTCGAACTCGGTGCCTTGCTGGTGACCCGAGGCGAGCATGGCATGACGCTGCTGCGCCCCGACCACCCAGCGTTGCACCTGCCGGCCCGTGCCCGGGAAGTGTTCGACGTGACGGGGGCTGGCGACACCGTGATTTCCACCTTGGCCGCGGCGATCGCTGCCGGCGAGGAATTGCCCCATGCGGTCGCCCTGGCGAACCTGGCGGCAGGCATTGTCGTCGGCAAGCTCGGCACGGCGGCTATCAGCGCCCCCGAGCTGCGCCGCGCCATCCAGCGCGAGGAAGGCTCCGAGCGAGGTGTGCTGGGCCTGGAACAACTGCTGTTGGCCGTTGACGACGCCCGTGCCCACAACGAAAGAATCGTGTTCACCAACGGTTGCTTCGACATTTTGCACGCCGGCCACGTGACCTACCTTGAGCAGGCCAGGGCCCAAGGCGATCGTCTGATCGTCGCGGTCAACGACGATGCATCCGTGAGCCGTCTCAAAGGGCCGGGGCGCCCGATCAACAGCGTTGACCGGCGCATGGCGGTCCTGGCCGGCCTGGGCGCGGTGGACTGGGTAATCGGCTTTAGTGAAGGCACGCCGGAAAACCTGCTGCGCCAAGTCAAGCCGGATGTGCTGGTCAAGGGCGGGGACTACGGGATTGATCAGGTCGTGGGGGCGGACATAGTCACGGCCTACGGCGGTACCGTGAAGGTGTTGGGGCTGGTGGAAAACAGCTCGACGACGGCGATTGTCGAAAAAATTCGCAGCCGTTGAAGGGACCATTTTGTATTTCGGGGAAGACCTTGTGGCCAGTGTTGCCTTTGCGGGCTGAGCTTGCTCGTGGCCCTGCTTGTTTCGTTTCGTGGTTAATTAACTTATGAAAGTCATGCTTCTGGTTATGGATGAACAGCGTGTGATCCTTGATCGACTGTATGAAGTCGTGCGAGAGAGTTGCGACGACTGCACAATCTATCGCTTGAGTAAGCCGCAGCAAATGAAACTTGGCAAGTTCCTGGCTTCGGTCAATTATGAAAATTTCGACCGGGTGGTGATTTTTTCGCGGGTCAAACGCCTGGTCCGCCAATTGAGCGTATTGAAGTGTATTCCGGGGCTGATTTTCCTTGAACACGACGCTTATCAGAACTACATGCGCGAAAGTAAATACAAAGGTGTCTACTCGCGCCTATACCGCCGCTTACCCAGTTGCCGGGCCTTGGTGTCAGGGGCTGTGGTGGCTCGCCGGATGCAAGCCGAGAACATTGATGCAGTGTTCGTCTCCAAAGGTTATGACGAACAGATGCTGCGCAATACAGGCAGTGTCCGTGATATTCCCATTGGGTTTCTCGGTAGTCTCAAGAGCACTGAGTATGCTCAACGCAAAGCGCTGCTTGAATCCCTGGTACAACGCACTGGCATGCTGGTGACGCGCACCCAATCGGGTCGCGAGTACCTGGAAACACTCAATCGCATCAAGATATTTGTCAGCGCCGACCTGGGAATGGGGGAGTTCATGATCAAGAACTTCGAGGCCATGGCCTGCGGTTGCGTGTTATTGGCCTGGAGTCAGGGCGAGGAAGATCGATTGCTGGGCTTTGAGGACATGGAAAACACCGTTTTCTATCGTTCTGAGGACGAGGCCGTGCAGAAGCTCGAACTGTTGCAGCGCGATCCGGAACTGGCCGCGCGGATCGCCCGCAATGGCCAAGCCTTCGCCGAGAGCCGCTATTCTTTTGCGCGTGTCGGGCAGGTCCTGGCCGAGGAAATCCAGCGTGAAATGCGCCCCTGGCAAGCCCCTTCGGTATTCACTCGCAAATGGGTCAAGCTGTGTTATGGCATGAAGGTGCCGGGGTAAACCACATGGCAGATCGTGTACCTCAAATCAGTGATGAAATGACGCTCGATAGATTGCCGGGCGGTCATCAATCGTTGGTAGAGGCGTTGCCCCAGGCGTTGAAGGACTGCTTGGGAAGGGCATCGCGGGTGGTGCTTGTGGCGAATAATCCAGCGATCACTGCGGCCGATTTCCAGGGCCTTGATATCGGCAGTGACGACGTGGTCGTGACCTTCAATACCTGTGTGAAGTCGGCACTGCTCAGCCCGCGCAGCGTTAATCTGTTCGTCCACGGCTTTAATGCCCCCGACGCCTATTTCTTCGGCCTGCCTTACAACGCCGAGGTGCAGCGATTGTTCGACCAACCCGATGCACGCTGCTTCACAATGTTGGTGGGATGCACCGGGGATATGTCGCCACTGCCGGGCGTGGCCTTGTTTTGGGAGCGCATTCCATTACCACCTTTGTGGAACTACCCGGTCAACCGGGAGGGCGGCAAGCGCTATGTCGGTCCTTCGACGGGCTTCAATGCGCTGGTGCTGCTCGATTGGTTGCGCGGTCATGCCGGTTATACCTACCAAATCATGACCTTGGGTTTTTCCAACGAGGCGGGAAAGTTCTGGAGCGGGCACGCTTGGGATTATGAGCGGCAGTGGCTGCTCAAGGCCGATGTGAGTGTTGTGCCGTTGCAACGCTTCCGTTGGTGGCAAAGGTGGTTTCGTCGCCCTTGAGCCGCATTGGCAAGTTGTGCCATTTGATGCGATGCCACCGGGCAATTCTTTTTTACGACAAGGGCGGGACGCGTGCTGAAAGTTGCTCTGGCTTTTTTTGGTATTCCGAGAAATTCGGAAATCTGTTTTCCCTCTATTCAAGATAACGTCCTGGCACAGATTCCTGCCGGGAGCGAAGTACAGTGTTTTTTTCATCTGTACAAAATCGACGAAATCCGCAATCCACGCTCGGGGGAGCAGGGTGAGCTGAAAGCGGACAACTATGCGCCGTTCAGCACCATGACCGGTCACCTCGACTCTACCGAGGGGGTCTTGGAGCGCTGGGACTTCGAACGGGTCAAATCCTTGGGCGATACCTGGGGAGATGAGCATGCGTCGCTCAGAAACCTGATCTACCAGCTCAATTCCCTGAATGCCGTGACGGCCATGATGGAACCGTTTGATCCGGATTTCGTCGTGTTTGTACGTCCTGACAATTTCTACCACACAGCGCTTCCGGCGTATGTGTTTGCTCACCCTGATGCACGCAGATTGAATGCCTACATCCCGGACTGGCAATGGTGGGGGGGCTTGAACGACCGTTTCGCTATTTGCGGGCGTGATGCCTACCGAGCCTATGGCAAGCGTATCGAGCGTATTTTCGATTTTTGCGAGGCAACGGGCAGGCAACTGCATTCCGAGCGGCTGCTCAAATACGCATTGCAAGGAGCACAGGTGAAGGTTTGCACCCTGCCGACTACGGCGTCACGGGTACGAATCGATGGCGCCTTCGCCGAAGAATCGTTCTCGCCCAAGCGTGGCATGGGTAAGCGCGAGAATCGCTATTTTCATCTGTTTGCCCGGTGGCGAACCTATCTGGATAAGCGGCGTTCCAGCTGACGTTATTTGTGTAGTGTCCCGCGAACCATGCGCATCAGGCCAATGGCCTTTTTGTGCAAGCTGGTCAGGCCTTGGCGACGAGGTTTGTGCACTTCCAAGCCTTGTTTCACGAGCCAGTCCTTCCAGCGGATGCGTTCGTCGCGAACCACCCAGCCCTCTTGGCTGGCGAAGCTTTCGGCCAGGTGCAGACCTCGGGTACTGGCCGCAACCAACTGATCACGTTTAAGCGTATAGAGCTCACCAATCGGCTTGCCATCTTCAAGCGGCATCAGGTACAGATCAGGCCGTTTGCGATCCAGGCGCGCGACCAACTGGTCGCCTTCCAGACGCTCATCGACGTGAAACAGGCTCAGGGACTTGGCCTCCTTGGGCACATCCAGGCGCAAGTCGTAGATCAATTGCAGCGATGCCGTCGGCAGGTGCACGTAGGCCCGTGGCCGCTCGATCAGTTGCAGGTTGGCGCTACGCACCGGGCGGGCCGAGCCCGACAGTGGCGTCAGCCGAAACGGCAAGGCTTCGCGGTAATGCAGCGCCGTGGCGTAGGGGGCCGGCAGCCAGGTGTCGTTGAAACGCCCGCCAAGCCAGCCTTCCGGGGTTTCCAGCAGGCATTCTTCGGCAATTTCGCTGATGGCGGTGAGCAGCGGCAGATTCAGTTCGTGGGCCGGGACGTAGCCGGAAATCAGTTTGAGCACCACATCGCCGCGATCCTGTCGCCGTTGGCGTACCAGCACCCAATAGTCACGGTTCTGCCAATGCAGGGTCAGCCGCACCGAGACGCCCAGGTTTGCCAGCTCCAGGGAAAAGCGCTCGGTATCGGCCACAGCTACAGGGCGGCGGCGCTGCAAGGTCTGGGCGAAATTCAGCGGCATCCCGACGCTCTGGTACGTCAGGCCTTCGGGTGTCGCTTCGACGAACAGGGGCAGGGTCTTGAAGTTACTCGGATTCTTTCTGATGAGCGTACGCGGCATGTCGGCTCCTTCCTTAAGGCCGCGTAGGGCGGCGTCAGTTTTTACGCAGGACCTTGGCTACGGTCGCGACGTTATGGGCGAGGTGCAGCGGATTGATGGTGCCGACAATAGCACTGGCGACCCCAGGATGCTCAAACAACAGTTCGAAGCTGGCGCGAACCGGGTCTACCCCGGGGCTCAGGCAGACGTGGCCGCTGGCCAGGGCTTTCTTCACCAGGATCGCTTTGCCATGCTCGCTGGCGTAGTCAATGACAGCCTTTTCGTTTCGTTCGTTCAGATTGTAGGTGACCATCGCACAATCGCCTTGCTCCAAGGCTTTCAAGCCGCCGTCGACGGTTTTGCCGGAAAACCCGAAGCCGCCGATCTTGCCCTCGTGCTTGAGCGCCGCCAGGGTCGGGTAGACCTCGCTGTCGTTGAGGATCGCCAGGTCGTTGCCATCCGAATGTACCAGCACCAGGTCGATATAGTCGGTTTCCAGGCGCTTGAGGCTGCGTTCCACCGAGAATCGGGTATGGGCGGCACTGAAGTCGTGGTGCGACTGGCCGTCGCTGAACTCTTCGCCGACCTTGCTGACAATCACCCAGTCCTGGCGTTGGCCACGTAGCAGCGGGCCGAGGCGCTCTTCGCTACGGCCATAGGCCGGCGCGGTGTCGATCAGGTTGATGCCCAGCTCGCGCGCCAGTTTGAGCAACATGCGCGCTTCGTCGTCATCGGGGATCTGAAAGCCGTTGGGGTATTTGACGCCTTGGTCGCGACCGAGCTTCACAGTGCCCAGGCCCAGGGGGGAGACCCGCGGGCCGTCATGGCCCAGGGGGCGATAGAGGTCATGCAGGGTCGGTTGGCTCATGGCAGCAGTTGCTCCCAGGCAGGGACGCCCATCGGCGGCTTTGGCAGGTCCGGCAGTGGGGCCGGGTGGCTTGGCTGGATGCCCTCGCGTTGCAGGGCATTGACCACCCGATCGGCGAAGTCCGGGGCCAGGGCCAGTTTGGTCGGCCAGCCCACCAGCAGGCGATCCTGCTCGGCGAGGAAGGCGTTGTCCGGGCGGGTCAGGCCCGACTGCAACGGTTCGGCGCGGTCAACGCGCAGCGTGGCCCATTGCGCGGTGCTCAGGTCAACCCAAGGCAACAATTGGCCGAGTTCTTTCTGGGCGGCGGCGATCTGGGCGGCAGGCTCGCGGGTCACGCCATCGCCTTCGGCCAGATCGCCACCCAGGTACCAGACCCATTGGCCATCGGCCGCCGGATGGGTGGTCACGGTGACGCGCGGCTTCGGTCCGCCACCCAGGCAGTGGGCATAGAGCGGCTTGAGGCTGGGGCCCTTGACCAGGACCATGTGCAATGGTCGGCGCTGCATGGCTGGCTGGTCCAGGCCCAAGGCGTTGAGCAGGTCGGCGGTGCCACCCCCGGCGCTGAGGACAATGCGTTGCGCGCGAATTTCGCGGCCATCGACCTTAAGTCCGATCAGCTCGCCCCCTTCGCGCAGCGGTTCGATGTGTTGCCCTGCCAGCAAGCTGTCACCGGCCAGTTCCGCCAGGCGCGCGATCACGCTCGGCACGTCCACCACCAGCTCGGCCAGGCGATAGACCTTGCCCTTGAAGCGCTTGTCTTGCAGGGCCGGCGGCAACTGGTCGCCCTTGACCTGATCGACCCGCCCGCGTACGGCCTTGCTGGCAAAGAAACTGGTGATGTTGCCGGCCAGGGTGCCGGGGGACCAGAGGTAATGGGCATCGGACAGCATGCGCACGCCGGACAGGTCTAGCTCACCTTCACCTTTCAGGGCTTCGCGCCAGCGACGCGGCATGTCGGCAATGGCTTCCGAGGCGCCGGTCAAGGCGCCGTGCAAGGCGTACTTGGCGCCGCCATGGATGATGCCCTGGGATTTGACACTCTGTCCGCCGCCGAGGCTGGCGCTTTCCACCAGCACGGTCGAAAAACCCTGGCGCCGAAGGCGTGCATTCAGCCAGAGACCGGCGACGCCTGCGCCGACAATCAGAATGTCGGTGGAAATAACGGATGGCATGAGCGACCTCAGTGTTCAAGACGAGGGCGCAGTATACAGACTCGATGCAGAGGGAATTTGTTGGCGATCAACCTGTGGGAGCAAAGCGTGCTCGCGATACAGACGCCTCGGTTTGGCAGATACCGTGCGGATTTCATCGCGGGCAAGCCTTGATCCCACGCATCCTTGCTCTTTTAGTGTCCGGCGGTCTTGGAAAAGAGTTGGATCACGACAACCCCAAAAACAATCAACGCCATCCCCAACATCGCCGGCACGTCCAGTTTCTGCCCATAGATGAACAACGCCGCGACACTGACCATGACGATCCCCAGTCCGGCCCAGACCGCATAAGCCACGCCCACCGGTACGGTGCGCACCACCAGCGTCAGCATCCAGAACGCAGTGCCGTAGCCGACGATGACCAGCAGCAAAGGCAAAGGTGTGCTCAAGCCCTTGATCGCCTTCATCGAAACGGTGGCGATCACTTCGGCGCAGATGGCGATGGCCAGGTAGTAGTAGGCGTTCATGGGCGGTTCCTCTTCGACGGTTGCGTCTTTCGATGGGGCTATTCTAGAGCTCGTCCAAATGCGGTAAAGTCATTACCTATCTGTATTTGAGATAGGTTGAGCCATGAACGAGCAGTGGAACCTGGAGCAATTGCGGCTGTTTGTCGGGGTCGCCGAGAAACGTTCGTTTTCGGCCGTGGCCCGGGATCAGCGTAAGGCCCAATCGGCTATCAGCAGTGCGATTGCGTTGCTGGAGACGGATTTGGGCGTGAGCCTGTTCGAGCGCAGCAGCGGCCGTCAGCCCAGGCTCACCGACGCTGGCCAAGCCTTGCTCGAAGAGGCCAAGGAAGTGCTGCGTCAGTGCGAGCGCCTCAATGGCCGGGCCCTGGCCCTGATGCGCGGGCAGGAAGCGTCTCTGCGCCTGGCCCAGGACGAGGCCATGCCCTATCAACCGGTCATCGACAGCCTGGCGGCCCTGGCGGAGCAATTCCCCGCCCTCGAGGTGCAACTGGCCAGCGCTGCCCAAGGCGATGTGGCGCGCAAACTGGTGGAGCGCCGCGCCGACCTCGGGTTGTTGTTCTATCACGACCAGATCCCCGAGGCGCTGGAGCGCCGGGTGCTGGGCAGCGTCGAGATGGTCACGGTGTGCGGCAGGGGCCACCCCTTGGCGAACCACGCGTATGTGACCTGTCGGGAAATGGCCCGGCACCGCCAGTTGTTGATGGCGACCCAGTCCAGCGTCTACCCCGGCAGCGAGCAGGCCAGCCCCCAGGTCTGGCGGGCTGACAGCTTCTACGTGTTGGCCGAGTGGCTGAGGAGTGGCCTGGGCTGGGCCTGGCTGCCTCGGCATGTGGTGCAATACCCGGCGTACCTGGGCGACATGGTCGAGCTCAGCAGCGAATGGACTCCGCCGGCCCTGGTGGTGGAACTGGTCTGGCGCCGCGATGAACCCCTGGGCCCGGCCGCGTGTTGGCTGGCGGAACGTTTTGCCGTGCAGTTGCAGGCGATTGGCTGAAAAACCGATAAACTCCGCCGCCATGAACAGAACTCTCTATAGCGCGTTGTTTTACCTGGGGCTGCCACTGGTAGCGATTCGGCTGTGGTTGCGGGCCCGCAAGGCGCCGGCTTATGCCCGGCGCATTGGCGAACGGTTCTCCTGGGGGCTGCCGGTCATGGTGCCGGGGGGCATCTGGGTTCACGCCGTGTCGGTGGGCGAGAGCATCGCCGCCGCGCCCATGATCCGCGCCTTGCTGCAACGTTATCCAGAGCTGCCGATCACCGTCACGTGCATGACGCCCACCGGTTCGGAGCGGATCCGGGCGTTGTTCGCCAGCGAGTCGCGCATCCAGCATTGCTATTTGCCTTACGACTTGCCCTGCGCCGCCAAGCATTTTCTTGACCGGGTCCGGCCGTCCCTGGCGGTGATCATGGAAACCGAGCTGTGGCCCAACCACATTCACCAATGCGCCAAACGCGGCATTCCCGTGGCCCTGGCCAACGCGCGGTTGTCGGAGCGTTCGGCGCGGGGCTATGGGCGCTTTCCCAAGCTCACCCGGCCCATGCTCGCCGAGATGAGTTTGTTTGCCGTGCAGACCGAAGCCGAAGCCGAGCGTTTTCGCCAGTTGGGCGCCCGGGCGGAAACCGTCGAAGTCACCGGTTCCATCAAGTTCGACCTGACCATCGCCCCGCAACTGCTCGAAGACGCCAGCGCCTTGCGCCGTCAGTGGCAGGCAACCGAGCGTCCGGTGTGGATCGCCGCCAGTACCCACGAGGGCGAGGACGAAGTGGTATTGGCCGCCCACCGTCGGCTGCTCGACAGTTATCCCGATGCGTTGCTGATCCTGGTGCCGCGTCATCCCGAGCGCTTTGACTCAGTGCACCAACTGTGTGAAAGCGAAGGGTTGGTCACGGTTCGGCGCTCCAGCGGGCAGCCCGTGACAGCGCAGGCTTCGGTGTTGCTCGGTGACACCATGGGCGAACTGCTGTTTCTCTACGCGTTGGCCGACAGCGCGTTTGTCGGTGGCAGTCTGGTGCCCAATGGTGGGCACAACCTGCTCGAGCCGGCGGCGCTGGCGAAACCGGTGCTCAGCGGGCCGCACCTGTTCAACTTCCTCGAGATCGCCGCGCAACTGCGCGACGCCGGTGCGCTGGCGGAAGTGGACGATGCCGAAAGCCTGGCCCTGGCGGTACAGCGCCTGTTCGAATTGCCCCGCGATGCCCAGCACATGGCCGAGGCGGGGCTTGCGGTGATGCGCGGCAACCAGGGCGCGTTGCAGCGGTTGCTGGACGGGTTGGGGCGGTTGCTCGCCAGGCGCTAATCGCTGGCCTGGCTCGTAGGCGCTGCCGAAGGCGGCGATCTTTTGATCTTTCACTTGGGATTCAAGTGTCTGGGGGAAGATCGCAGCCTCGTTGCACTCGACAGCTCCTACACCGCTCCTACTGCGCCGGCCGCGAGCGCAATTGCTCCGCTGCCGCCTGGGCCAGGTCCGGCGGCAGGAAGTCGCGGTCGGGGTTGTAGTCGGGCTTGAGGTAGCGCGACAGGTCCTGCAAGTCCGCTGGGCTCAACGTCCCGGCCGCCTGCTTGAGACGCAGGTTGTCGAGGATGTAGTCGTAGCGGGCGTTGTTGTAGTTGCGCACCGAGGTGTACAGCTGGCGCTGGGCATCGAGCACATCGACGATGTTGCGGGTGCCCACCTGGTAGCCGATTTCCGTGGCGTCCACCGCGCTCTGGTTGGAGATGATCGATTGGCGCCGGGCCTGGACCTGCTCCACGTCAGTGTTCACTGCACGGTGCAGGTTACGGGTGTTCTCCACCACTTGCCGGCGCAGGGCTTCGCGCTGCTGTTCGGTCTGGGTGAGTTGCGAGTAGGACTCACGCACTTGGGAGCTGGTCAGCCCGCCTCTGTAGATCGGGATGCTCAGTTGCAGGCCGATGGTGCGTTGCTCGGCATCGCCGCCATAACGCTGGCCGGTGGGGTTCGGATTGGTGAAACCAAGGCCGTCGTTATCGCCTTTTCTGTACTGGGCTATCGCATCGAGGGTCGGCGCATGGCCGGCCTTGCGTTGGCGCAGGGTGTCCTCGGCGGCATCGACGGCGTAGTTGCTGGCCAGCAAGTTCAGGTTCTGCTTGGCCGCCGTGTCGACCCAGGCTTTGGCATCGTTCGGCGTCGGCGGCAGGATCGGCAGGGTATGGACGATGCCCTGGAGCGAGTTGTACTGGCGGTTGGTCAGGGTGATCAAGGCTTCGAAGGCGTCGTCGACCTGGCGCTGGGCGAGGATCCGGTTGGCCCGTGCGGTGTCGTAGCTGGCCTGGGATTGCAGCACATCGGTCTTGTCCGACAGGCCCACGTCAAAACGTTCGTTGGACTGGTCGAGCTGGCGCTTGAACGCGGCTTCCTCCGCCTTGGTCGAGGCCAGGTTGTCCTGGCTGCGCAGCACGTTGAAGTAGCTCTCGGCGCTTTGCAGGATCATGTTCTGTTCGGTGGCTGACAGTTGCAGCGACGCTTGTTCGTCGACGGACTTTGCCGCCTGGAACTGGAACCAGCGGTCGGCGCGGAAAATCGGCTGGGACAGCGTCGCCTGGTAAACCGTGGAACTTCGGTTGGAGGTCATCGCCGGCTGGTCAAGCTCGGTGCGGGTGTTGTTCAGGTCGGCGCCAGCTGAAAGGTTGGGCAACAATCCGGCGCGAGCCTGGGGCACCACTTCCTTCTGGGCGCCGTACTGGGCGCGGGCAGCGGCCAGGTCAGCGTTGTTATCCACCGCTTCCTGATACACGCTCACCAGATCGGTTTTAGTGGTCAGTGGCGCTTCGGCAGCCCATGCCATTGCGTTGGACGCACAAGACACGGCAAGTGCCAGTGAAAGTTTGCGCAGCATGAGGCTATCCCTGGTTCATAAAATGAGAATTCACAAATGAGAGTGCGCAATTAAGAAGCGCGGCGTAGCGAGTGTAGTTGTGCGAAGGCGCGGCAACAATCCTGTATAGGCGCCATTCATCACGCCTTTTGCCCAGGCGATGGCGTTCTATCGCGGTTATGTCTAGACTGGCCGGGTTCTTGTCGGGGTGCCTTGCTATGAGGCTGAGATCGAATAATTTCGGATCCCGTTGAACCTGATCAGGTTAGCGCCTGCGTAGGGAACAAGATTTCTCGTCACCCGGCGAGTCCTCTTGTGCTTCGTCCGGGATGTTGTTCGACCATCGACTTTCGATTTTCGAGCACGCTCGAGCAGCAAGCACAGCATCCGCACAGTCGTGCAGGGTGCGTCCATTCGTTACAGGTTCGCTCCGACAAAAATCCACTGCCTGGATGTGTGTCTGGAGAGCCCGTGATGACGACAAAATCAAAAAACGCGACCAACCTCAGTGAATCGGCCCAAGTCGATCAACAATCGGTACAGCCCTTTACCCGCTCGCAAAAAATCTATGTCCAGGGCACCCGCCCGGATATCCGCGTGCCCATGCGCGAAATCAGCCTCGACGTGACCCCCACCGACTTCGGCGGCGAAATCAACGCGCCGGTCGTGGTGTACGACACCTCGGGCCCCTACACCGACCCGAGCGTGATCATCGACGTGCGCAAAGGCCTGGCCGACGTGCGCTCGCCATGGATCGAAGCCCGTGGTGACACCGAGCGTCTTGCCGGCCTGAGCTCCAACTTCGGCCAGGAACGCCTGGCCGACCCTGAGCTGACCAAACTGCGCTTTGCCCACGTGAACAACCCGCGTCGCGCCAAGCCGGGTGCCAACGTCAGCCAGATGCACTATGCGCGCAAAGGCATCATCACCGCCGAGATGGAATACGTCGCCATCCGCGAAAACATGAAGCTGGAAGTCGCCCGCGCCGCTGGCCTGCTGGACCAGCAACACGCCGGCCACAGCTTCGGCGCCAGTGTGCCGAAAGTCATCACCCCGGAATTCGTGCGTGACGAAATCGCCCGTGGTCGCGCGATCATCCCGGCCAACATCAACCACACCGAACTGGAACCGATGATCATCGGCCGTAACTTCCTGGTGAAGATCAACGGCAACATCGGCAACAGTGCGTTGGGTTCGTCCATCGAAGAAGAAGTGGCGAAGCTGACTTGGGGTATTCGCTGGGGCTCGGACACGGTCATGGACCTGTCCACCGGCAAGCACATCCATGAAACCCGTGAGTGGATCATCCGCAACTCGCCAGTGCCGATTGGCACCGTGCCGATCTACCAGGCCCTGGAAAAAGTCGGCGGCGCGGCCGAAGACCTGACCTGGGAGCTGTTCCGCGACACGCTGATCGAACAAGCCGAGCAGGGCGTCGATTACTTCACCATCCACGCCGGCGTGTTGCTGCGCTATGTGCCGATGACCGCCAAGCGCGTCACCGGTATCGTCAGCCGTGGCGGTTCGATCATGGCCAAGTGGTGCCTGGCGCACCACAAAGAGAACTTCCTCTACACCCACTTCGAAGACATCTGCGAAATCATGAAGGCCTACGACGTCAGCTTCTCGCTGGGCGATGGCCTGCGTCCGGGCTCGATTGCCGACGCCAACGACGAAGCGCAGTTTGGTGAGCTGGAAACCCTGGGCGAGCTGACCAAGATCGCCTGGAAGCACGACGTGCAATGCATGATCGAAGGCCCCGGCCACGTGCCGATGCAACTGATCAAAGAGAACATGGACAAGCAGCTCGAGTGCTGCGACGAGGCGCCGTTCTACACCCTCGGCCCGCTGACCACCGACATTGCGCCAGGTTACGACCACATCACCTCCGGCATCGGTGCGGCGATGATCGGCTGGTTTGGTTGCGCCATGCTCTGCTACGTCACGCCGAAGGAACACCTCGGCTTGCCGAACAAGGATGACGTGAAGACCGGGATCATCACCTACAAGATCGCCGCGCACGCAGCCGACCTTGCCAAGGGCCACCCGGGTGCGCAGATCCGCGACAACGCTTTGAGCAAGGCGCGCTTCGAGTTCCGTTGGGAAGACCAGTTCAACCTCGGCCTGGACCCGGACACCGCCCGCTCGTACCACGACGAAACCCTGCCGAAGGACTCGGCCAAGGTGGCGCATTTCTGCTCGATGTGCGGGCCGAAATTCTGCTCGATGAAAATCACCCAGGAAGTGCGCGAGTACGCGGCCAACCAACGCATCGAGGCGGTGGACGTCGACGTTGCCCAGGGCTTGGCGGAGCAGGCTGAGCGATTCAAGAAGGAAGGTAGTCAGCTTTACAAGAAAGTCTGATTTGAGCTGGGGGCGGTGGTGATCTTACTGCCGCCTTCGCGAGCAATCATCAGAACAACAAATATCCCTCTGAGATAACCCCCCTTGAACATCCAACCCGGCACCTACTCTCCAGACACCGCCGTCCCCCTGGACAAGCGCGTCTTCGGCGCTCGCGATCTGTTTTCCCTGTGGTTCTCCCTGGGCATCGGCCTGATGGTCTTGCAGGTCGGTGCCTTGCTCGCGCCGGGCCTGGGCTTGAGTGGCTCGTTGCTGGCGATTTTCCTTGGCACGCTGGTGGGCGTCCTGCTGCTGGCGGCCGTCGGCGTGATCGGCAGCGACACCGGCCTGTCGGCCATGGCTGCCCTCAAGCTCAGCCTCGGCGGCAAGGGCGCGAGCGTGCCGGCGGTATTGAACCTGTTGCAGCTGATCGGCTGGGGCTCGTTCGAAATCATCGTCATGCGTGACGCCGCCAGCCTGCTCGGTGCCCGGGCTTTCAGCGAAGGCAGCCTGGGCTCCAATCCACTGTTGTGGACCCTGTTTTTCGGCGCCCTGGCGACCCTGCTCGCGGTCAGCGGACCGTTGACGTTCGTGCGTAAGGTCCTGCGCAAGTGGGGCATCTGGTTGCTGCTGGCGGCTTGTATCTGGTTGACCTGGAACCTGTTCGCCAAGGCCGACCTGGCAGCGCTGTGGGCTCAGGCGGGCGACGGCTCGATGTCGCTGGCGGTGGGGTTTGATATCGCCATTGCGATGCCGCTGTCGTGGCTGCCGCTGATCGCTGACTACTCACGTTTCGGCAAGCGCGCCAAAAATGTGTTTGGCGGCACCGCATTGGGGTTTTTCATCGGTAACGTCTGGCTGATGAGCCTGGGCGTGGCCTACACCTTGGCGTTCGCGCCGAGCGGTGAAGTCAACGCGTTGCTACTGGCCTTGGCTGGCGCCGGGTTGGGCATTCCGCTGCTGCTGATTCTGCTGGATGAGTCGGAAAACGCCTTCGCCGACATTCACTCGGCGGCGGTCTCCAGTGGCATGTTGTCGGGGCTGAAAGTCGAACACCTGGCCTTGGCGATAGGCGTGCTCTGCACCGTGATCGCCTGCTTCGCGCCGCTGGCGCAATACCAGAACTTTCTGTTGCTGATCGGCTCAGTGTTCGCGCCGCTGTTCGGCGTGGTGCTGGTGGACCACTTCATCCTGCGCAAGCGCAGCAGCCAAGTGGTGTCAGCGGCGTTACGCTGGCCGGCCCTGTTGGCCTGGTTGGGTGGGGTGAGCACTTATCACTTGCTGGCCAACTTCTATCCGGACATCGGCGCAACCCTGCCGTCGCTGATCCTGGCAGGGTTACTGCAACTGCTGCTGGGCCGGGCTTTCAGCTACGGCCAGGGAACAGCTCGGGCTTGAGGATGCCATTGAGGCGTGGGTAAGCGATCTTCAATTCGATGTGGCCCAGGGCGTACGGCGCAATGGTGCTCACTTCGTACTTGAGGATCACCCCGCCATAGGTCAGCGCCACGTGTGGGGTTTTCTGGAAGGACCACTGTTTCAGGAATTCGGGTTCCTGATCCAGCTTGGTGCTGATCAGCCAACTGTTGTGGGCGACCTGGGCCGCTTTCCAGAAGGCTTCTTCCTGGCCCGGCAGCAGCATGTCCGACAGCGTCAGCACCTTGTGTTGCTGGCGCGAATAGTTGATGAAGCCGCGACCCGGTGTGCCGTGGGCGCCGCCGGTGTCCAGGTAGCTGGACAATTCGATGATCACCAGGCCGTCATGTTGCTCACGTACCTTGGCCTGCAAATAGCTGCTGTTGCGGGGGGCGGCACTGCGCAGGAACTGCTCGCGATAGGCGGCAAGCGTCGGCGCCACCGGGGTGGTACGGGTCATTTGCAGCAGGCGTTTTTCGACGATGCCGTCCAGGGCAGGCTCGGTGGGAAAGTGCAGGGTATCGATGTTCACCAGCGGGCAGTCGGCACTGGCGCAACCTGGTTGCAGTTGTTCCGACGCATCGCGGGTGGTTTCCAGCGGTGCGCGGTAATTGGGTTGGAACAGGCTTTGGCAAGCGCCCAGGGTCAGGGCAATGGCGGCCACGGAGGCAGTTTTGAAAAGCGACATGGGCGTCCTTCATGGAACAGGGAAAGGCGAAAAGTTACCCGCTTCGACTGCCAGCAGGACAATCAGTTCGCCACTAAGCTCATTAGAGTTCTTTCACCTTCTGCCGTCCATCCCGATGAGTGGAAAGGGGCTGCATCAAAGGGTACGGGCGCGTTAGGATGGCGCGAAGCCGAGGTTGGAACCTCGTATTGATCCATTGCACACGAGGATTGTCATGACCGATTTCGCCAACGCCACACCAAACGCCGTGCAGATCGTCAAGCGCGAGAGCTGCTTCCAGGGGTTCTACAAGCTCGACCGCGTGCACCTGCGCCATGAGTTGTTTGCCGGTGGCATGAGCCGCGAAATCAGCCGTGAATTGTTCGTGCGTCATGACGCGGTGTGTGTGCTGCCTTACGACCCGCAGCGCGATGAAGTGGTGTTGATCGAGCAGTTTCGCGTCGGCGCCATGGGCAAGGTCGCCAACCCTTGGCTGGTGGAATTGGTGGCCGGCCTGATCGACAAGGACGAACAACCGGAAGAAGTTGCTCATCGTGAAGCGCAGGAGGAAGCTGGGCTTGCCTTCGCTGCGCTTTGGCCGATGACCAAGTATTTTCCATCTCCGGGCGGCAGCGATGAATTCGTTCATTTGTACCTGGGACGTTGCGACAGCACGGGGGCGGGCGGGCTGCATGGCCTGGCGGAAGAGGCGGAAGATATCCGCGTCAAAGTCTGGTCTTTCGACGATGCCCTGCAAGCTGTGCGCGACGGACAAATCTGCAATGCACCGAGCATCATCGCCCTGCAATGGCTGGCCTTGAATCGCGAGGAAGTGAGGGGGCTATGGTCCTGAACAAGCTGCGCGATCGCTATCGCGTCGATCTGGTGGGGTTGCAGGCCGCCTGCGAGGCCAACTACGCTCGCCTGATGCGCTTGTTGCCGGACATGCGCAACGATCCGGCGCCGCGGCGTATCGCCGTGACCCATGGCGACCAGATGCTGGGCGTGTTGGCCCTGGAAGTGCTGCAGACCTGCCCCTACACCACCACGCTGCAAGTGCGTCAGGAGCACAGCCTGCCCTGGCTGCCGGTGCCGCAGTTGGAGGTCCAGGTCTATCACGATGCACGCATGGCCGAAGTCGTCAGCGCCGAACATGCACGACGCTTTCGCGGCATCTATCCTTACCCCAATGCGTCAATGCACCAGCCGGACGAAAAGGCCCAGTTGAACCTGTTCCTGGGCGAGTGGCTGAGTCATTGCCTGGCGCTGGGCCACGAGTTCGAAGTCGTTCGGTAGTTGTCTTTCAAATACTGGACGCTGGTTGTGAACCGGTTCCGGTTCGCGGGTTTCCCCTTTCGATCTTCCCCAGCATAATTGCGGCTTCATCCAACGGTGCGAGTGCGCCTGGGAGAGAGCGATTTGCCGAGCGTATCCAGCTTGACCACTGCCGATGCGGCGTTGCTGGTCCAATTGTCTGACAGCCATTTGTTCGCCGAGGCCGATGCCTCGTTGCTGGGCATGAATACCCGTGACAGTTTGCGGGCGGTCATTGATTTGGTGCTCAAGCAGCAGCCGGACATCGATCTGATGCTCGCCACTGGGGACCTGTCCCAGGACGGTACGCTGGAGTCCTACGCGGCGTTTCGGCAGTTGACTGCGCGAATCGATGCGCCGGCGCGGTGGATTCCGGGTAACCATGATGAGCCGCAGGTGATGCTTGAGGCGGCGGTCAAGAGCACGTTGCTCGATCCGGTGGTGGACATTGGCAACTGGCGCGTGACGATGCTCGACTCTGCCGTGCCCGGATCGGTGCCGGGGTTTTTGGCCGAGGAGCAGTTGATTCTGTTGGCCAATGCCTTGAGTGACGCACCGGAGCGGCATCACTTGGTGTGCCTGCATCATCATCCTGTGTCGATTGGGTGTGTGTGGATGGAGCCGATTGGGTTGCGTAATCCTGAGGCGCTGTTTGCGGTGGTGGATCGCTTTCCCCAGGTGCGGGCGGTGCTCTGGGGGCATGTGCATCAGGAGATTGACCAGGTGCGCGAGGGGGTTCGTTTGTTGGCTTCGCCTTCGACTTGTATTCAGTTTGAGCCGGGGAGTGAGGATTTTGCGGTGGGCTCGCAGGCGCCTGGGTATCGGTGGTTGCGGTTGTTGCCGGATGGGCGGTTGGAGACGGGGGTTGAGCGGGTGGTTGGGTTTGCGTTTACCCCGGACTATGGCTCCAACGGGTACTGAGTTCGATCCTGTTTATTGTGGGAGCGAGCCTGCTCGCGAAGGCTTGATTGAGTACATATCCATTTCTGCGGTAACGGCTGCTTAGGGTTCCGCCCTGACGGCGGCTCACTTTTTTTCAAACGCCAAAAAAAGTAAGCAAAAAAGGCTTGCCCCACCACTCGGTGCCTCGCCTAGGCTCGGTGCCGAGTGGTGGGGCAGGAGCGTTTTGGTTACTTTTGACTGGGCCGGCTTCCGGGCTTTTCAAAAGTGACCCGCCGTCAGGGCGGAACCCTAAGTGGCCGTTACCGCAGCAATGGATATGTACTCAGTCAAGCCGCCATCGCGAGCAGGCTCGCTCCCACAGTTTGATCGAAGTACAACAGGGAGTACCAGGTCGGACACCAGGCCGCCATCGCGAGCAAGCTTTGCTCCCACAGCCGCTGTGATCGACGGGTCATAGGAGGCAACAACACGGTCAAATCCCCCCCAATCACCGCAATCTCCCTGTAAACTCCGGCCTTTGCCCAACACCCAGGGAGTCGGCAATGTCGGGTTCGATCCTTTATATCCATGGCTTCAACAGCGCCCCAGCGTCGACCAAGGCCTGTCAGTTGACGCAAGTGATGACACGCCTGGGCCTGGGCGACCAGTTGCAGGTGCCTGCCTTGCATCACCACCCCCGCCAGGCCATCGGTCAGTTGGAGCAGGCGATTACAGAACTGGGGCGCCCGCTGCTGGTCGGCAGCTCGCTCGGCGGCTACTATGCGACTCACTTGGCCGAGCGCCACGGCCTCAAGGCCCTGTTGGTCAACCCTGCCGTCAGCCCGCATCGGATGTTCGACGGGTACCTGGGCACGCAGAAAAATTTGTACACCGACGAAACCTGGGAGTTGACCCACGACCACGTCACGGCCCTGGCCGAACTGCAAGTGCCGGCACCCCGGGATCCGCAACGGTTTCAGGTATGGTTGCAAACCGGTGACGAAACGCTGGATTATCGCCTCGCCCAGCAGTATTACCGCGCCTGTGCCTTGCGCATCCAGGCCGGCGGCGACCACAGTTTCCAAGGGTTTACCCAGCAGTTGCCGGCGCTGTTGAGTTTTGCCGGCATTGGCGCCGATTTGTACCAGGCGATCGACTTCACGTCGCTGTGAGCCCATCGCCCCTTTTTCATTGAACACTGACGACGAGACCCCATGGCCACTCCCAGCGCTAGCTCTTATAACGCAGACGCCATCGAAGTCCTCTCGGGCCTCGACCCGGTGCGCAAACGCCCCGGCATGTACACCGACACCAGTCGGCCGAACCATCTCGCCCAGGAAGTCATCGACAACAGTGTCGACGAAGCCTTGGCCGGGCACGCCCGTTCGGTGCAGGTCATCCTGCACGCCGATCACTCGCTGGAAGTCAGCGATGATGGCCGCGGCATGCCGGTGGACATTCACCCTGAAGAAGGCGTGTCGGGCGTCGAGTTGATCCTCACCAAGCTCCACGCCGGCGGCAAGTTTTCCAACAAGAACTACCAGTTCTCCGGCGGCCTGCACGGGGTGGGTATTTCCGTGGTCAACGCCTTGTCGACCCAGGTGCGGGTGCGGGTCAAGCGTGACGGCAACGAATACCAGATGACCTTCGCCGACGGCTACAAGGCCACCGAGCTGGAAGTGGTCGGCACCGTCGGCAAGCGCAACACCGGGACCAGCGTGTATTTCGCCCCGGACCCGAAGTATTTCGACTCACCGAAGTTTTCCGTCAGCCGCCTCAAGCATGTGCTCAAGGCCAAGGCCGTGTTGTGCCCGGGACTGCTGGTCAGTTTCGAAGACAAGGCCACCGGCGAGAAAGTCGAATGGCATTACGAAGACGGCCTGCGCTCTTACCTGGTGGATGCGGTCAACGGTTTCGAGCGCCTGCCCGACGAGCCGTTCTGCGGCAGTCTGGCCGGTAACAAGGAAGCCGTGGACTGGGCACTGCTGTGGCTGCCCGAAGGTGGCGAAAGCGTCCAGGAAAGTTACGTCAACCTGATCCCTACGGCTCAGGGCGGCACCCACGTCAACGGCTTGCGTCAAGGCTTGCTCGATGCGATGCGTGAGTTCTGCGAGTTCCGCAACCTGTTGCCCCGTGGCGTGAAGCTGGCGCCGGAAGACGTCTGGGAACGCATCGCTTTCGTCTTGTCGATGAAGATGCAGGAACCGCAGTTCTCCGGCCAGACCAAGGAGCGCCTGTCGTCCCGCGAAGCGGCGGCGTTTGTCTCCGGGGTGGTCAAAGACGCGTTCAGCCTATGGCTCAACGCCAACCCTGAAACCGGTTTGGCCCTGGCCGAGCTGGCGATCAACAACGCTGGCCGTCGTCTCAAGGCCAGCAAGAAGGTCGAGCGCAAGCGCATTACCCAAGGGCCGGCATTGCCGGGCAAGCTCGCCGATTGCGCCGGGCAGGACCCGATGCGTTCCGAGCTGTTCCTGGTGGAAGGTGACTCCGCCGGCGGCTCGGCCAAGCAGGCGCGGGACAAGGAGTTCCAGGCGATCCTGCCACTGCGGGGCAAGATCCTCAACACCTGGGAAGTGGACGGCAGCGAAGTGCTGGCCAGCCAGGAAGTGCATAACATCGCCGTGGCCATCGGTGTCGATCCGGGCGCCGAGGACATGAGCCAGCTGCGCTACGGCAAGATCTGCATCCTCGCCGACGCCGACTCCGACGGCCTGCACATCGCCACGTTGCTCTGCGCTTTGTTCGTCCAGCATTTCCGCCCGCTGGTGGACGCCGGCCACGTCTATGTGGCGATGCCGCCGCTGTACCGCATCGACCTGGGCAAGGAGATCTACTACGCCCTGGACGAAGCCGAGCGCGACGGCATTCTGGATCGCCTGGTGGCCGAGAAGAAGCGCGGCAAGCCGCAGGTCACTCGATTCAAAGGCCTGGGCGAGATGAACCCGCCGCAACTGCGTGAAACCACGATGGACCCGAACACCCGCCGTCTGGTGCAGTTGACCTTGGATGATTTCGAAGCGACGTCGGAGATGATGGACATGTTGCTGGCGAAGAAACGCGCCGGCGATCGCAAGTCCTGGCTCGAATCCAAAGGGGACCTGGCCGAGGTGTTGGCCTGATGCGCAACGGTTTCGCCCTGGCGTTGTTGCTGTGGGCGGGGGGGGTGGTCGCAGGGCCTGCGCCGGAACTGAAGTTGCTGTCCGAGCATGTCGTCGATGGCATGCGCGGCGGCAATCTGTCCGGGCTGGCGCTGTGCGGCGACGAAATGTGGACGGTATCCGATCGCGACGATGATCGGCTCTATCGCCTCGCGCCCTCCGAGGCGCCTCTCTGGCAAGCCGAAGTGGTTGACATCGAGGTGCCTGAGGTGCCGGACAGTGGTTTGCCCTGGGGCTTGAACGCACGGACTTGGGCGGCCTCGTTCCTGCGCGGTGGCGAGCTGGATTTCGAAGGCATCAGCTGCGACAGCGCTGGCAATCGCTACGTGGTCAGCGAGTCCCATGCCGCCGTGTTGCAGGTGCCGCCGACGGAGCCGGCGTCCTGGTTGAGAATTGCACCAACCATGATCCGCCAGGCCCGCGCCAGTGGCATGTTGCTGCATTTCAATGCGTTGTTCGAAGGCTTGGCGGTCAACCCTGCCGGTGACCAACTGTGGTTGGCGGCCGAACGTGAGCGTCGCGGCCTGTTGCTGATCAAGCGCCAGCAAACGGTCTGGGACTGCGACGGTAGCTGCGTGCTGCTGAGCGAAGCAGGACTGGAGATGCAACCGGCGCAATTCCCCAAGGCCGAGGCGGTTTCACGGGATTTTGCTGACCTGTCATTGTTCAACGGCAAGCTGTTTACCCTGGAACGCAACGCCTTTCAGATCTGTCGACGTGACCTGCAGACCGCCCAAGTGGAGCGGTGCTGGTCGTTCGCCGCCGAGGCGTTGCAGGACAGTCGGCGTTACGCCCAGGATTATGGGCTGGCCGAAGCGCTGGTCGTAGACGCCGAGGGCGCCTGGATCGGCCTGGACAATAACGACGGTGCTCGCGCCGACGGCGAAACCCGGCCGATCATCTGGCGCTTCGCCGCGCCGGACGGTGGTTGGAGCGCCTCGCCATGAGTCAGCCGCCGGGCAAGCGTGCTGGCCGGGTGTTGATGATATTGGCCTGGTGCGCGGCGCTGTTCCTGGCAACGCGGTTTTTTGCCCAATGGGAACAGCGCCAGCAAAACCCCAATGCCCAGGTGTATTCGCAAAGACGCGAAGGGTTTATCGAGGTGAAGTTGGTCGGCAACAGGCAGGGACATTTTGTCGCCAGCGGCCAGATCAACGGCCAGCCGGTGGATTTCATGCTCGACACCGGCGCCACCGACGTGGCGATTCCGGTGGAGTTGGCCGAGCGCCTCAAGCTGGAAAAAGGTTTCGGCGTGACGTTGAGCACTGCCAACGGTTTGAGCGAGGGCTATCGCACCCGCATCGACCGGCTGCAATTGGGTGACATCGTATTGCGCGATGTCCGTGCCCTGGTGGCGCCCGGCCTGGGTGGCACGCAAGTGCTGCTGGGTATGAGCGCCCTGAACAAACTTGAATTTACCCAGCGCGACGGCACCATGCTGCTGCGCCAGACAACGAACTGATGAGGCCCGCATGAGCGACATTCTTGCAGACAGCTTAGACGGCGTAGAACGCCGATCGCTGGCTGACTTCACCGAAAATGCCTACCTCAATTACTCCATGTACGTGATCATGGACCGCGCCTTGCCGCACATCGGTGATGGTTTGAAGCCGGTTCAACGGCGGATCATCTATGCCATGAGTGAGCTAGGGCTGGATGCTGATTCCAAGCACAAGAAATCGGCGCGTACCGTCGGTGACGTGCTCGGTAAGTTCCACCCCCACGGCGACTCAGCCTGCTATGAAGCCATGGTGCTGATGGCCCAGCCATTCAGCTATCGCTACACGCTGGTGGACGGGCAGGGTAACTGGGGTGCGCCGGACGATCCCAAGTCTTTCGCGGCCATGCGTTACACCGAGGCGCGGTTGTCGCGCTATTCCGAGGTGCTGCTCAGCGAGTTGGGCCAGGGCACCGCGGACTGGGGGCCGAACTTCGACGGTACCCTCGACGAACCCCTGGTTTTGCCGGCGCGCTTGCCGAATATTCTCCTCAATGGCACCACGGGCATTGCCGTGGGCATGGCCACTGACGTGCCACCCCACAACCTGCGGGAAGTGGCCACGGCGTGCGTGCGTTTGCTGGACGAGCCCAAAGCCACGGTAGAACAACTCTGTGAACACATCCAGGGCCCGGACTATCCGACCGAAGCGGAAATCATCACGCCGCGTGCCGACCTGCTGAAAATCTACGAGACCGGTCGCGGTTCGGTGCGCATGCGCGCCGTGTACCACATCGAAGACGGCGACATCATTGTCACGGCGCTGCCGCATCAGGTCTCCGGGGCCAAGGTCTTGGAGCAGATTGCGGCGATGATGCAGGCAAAGCCGTCGAAAGCACCGCAAGTGGCGGACTTGCGTGACGAATCCGACCACGAAAACCCGTGCCGCATCGTGATTATCCCGGTCAACAGCCGAGTCGACCACGACGCGCTGATGCAGCACCTGTTCGCCAGCACCGACTTGGAGTCGAGCTACCGGGTCAACATCAACATCATCGGCCTGGACGGCAAGCCGCAGTTGAAAAACCTGCGGGCATTGCTGGTGGAGTGGTTGGCGTTCCGGGTCGAGACCGTGCGCCGGCGCCTGCAATTCCGCCTGGACAAGGTCGAGCGTCGCCTGCACCTGTTGGACGGTTTGCTGATTGCCTATCTCAACCTGGATGAAGTGATTCACATCATCCGCACCGAGGAGCATCCCAAGGCCAGCCTGATCGCCCGTTTTGATCTGAGCGAAATCCAGGCCGACTACATCCTCGACACCCGCCTGCGGCAGTTGGCGCGGTTGGAAGAGATGAAGCTGCGCGCCGAACAGGATGAATTGCTCAAAGAGCAGGCCAAGCTGCAAGCCCTGCTGGGCAGCGAAGCCAAGCTCAAGAAACTGGTGCGTACCGAACTGCTCAAGGACGCTGAAACCTACGGCGACGACCGTCGCTCGCCCATCGTCGAGCGTGCCGAAGCCAAGGCGCTGACCGAACACGACCTGTTGCCGAACGAGAAAGTCACCGTCGTGCTGTCAGAAAAAGGTTGGGTGCGCTCCGCCAAGGGGCATGATATTGACGCGACGGGGCTTTCCTACAAGGCCGGGGACGGGTTCAAGGCCTTGGCGGCCGGGCGTTCCAATCAATTTGCGGTGTTCGTCGACTCCACCGGGCGCAGTTATTCGGTGCCGGCGCATACCCTGCCATCGGCTCGTGGCCAGGGCGAACCGCTGACCGGTCGGTTAACGCCGCCACCGGGTGCAACTTTTGAATGCGTGCTGATGCCTGAAGATGATGGACTGTACGTAATTGCGTCGGACGCGGGTTACGGGTTCGTGGTCAAGGGTGAGGACCTGCAAGCCAAGAACAAGGCAGGCAAGGCGTTGGTGAGCTTGCCGAACAACGCCAAGGTGATTGCGCCGCGGCCGGTTGCTGACCGGGAGAACAACTGGCTGGCGTCGGTCACCACCGAAGGCCGGTTGCTGGTGTTCAAGATCAGCGACCTGCCACAGCTGGGTAAAGGCAAGGGCAACAAGATTATTGGTATTTCCGGCGAACGGGTCGCCAGCCGTGAGGAATATGTCACGGATATTGCAGTGTTGCCGGAAGGTGCGACGCTTGTGCTACAGGCAGGAAAGCGCACGCTTTCGTTGAAAGCAGACGATCTTGAACATTACAAGGGTGAACGCGGTCGGCGGGGCAACAAGCTTCCAAGGGGATTTCAGCGAGTCGATGCGCTGCTCGTCGAAAACCTCAATTAGGCGTACTAGAGGGCTCGGTCTGCGATTAAATGCCGCAGATCGATACTTTCGCGCTGGAGTCGGCGCGCATATTCACGGATGATAGGCCCTTTCAAGCGCCGGCGTGGCCGAGCGTTCTTCATAATGACCGAGTATTTTTTCACTGTGGTAAGCCTTGTGGCTGCCACCTGGACGGAACGATGACTGCTCTGCGCCTCCCTATTTTGTGGCTCGCCGGCCTGCTTGGCCTGGCGGGCTGCAGCATGAACCAGCCGGTGTCGCTGTACCAACTGGACAGCGGAACCCCGGCCCAGCCTGCGCAAAGCACAGGCATGGCAGTATTGCTGGGGCCGGTCCTGATTGCCGATTACCTGCAACGCGAAACCTTATTGCAACGCCAACCGGACGGCAGCCTGCAGGCCGCCACTGACGGTCGTTGGGCTGGCAGCTTGTCTTCTGATATCGATCAGTTGCTGCTACGCCAGGTTGCCGGGCATCTGGACAGCCAGCGTGTGGTGCTGGCACCCGCGACCCAAGGCTTCACCCCGGATGTACAGGTGTTGCTGTCGATTACCCGCCTGGACTCGGGTAAAGCCCAGCCGGCAGTGCTCGATGCCCAATGGCGATTGGTCGACCGTCGTGGCAAGGTGCGTGAGAACCGCATCGTTCATTTGCAAGAACAACATGCCGGCACCACGGCGGCACAGGTCCAGGCCCAGGGCGTGCTCCTGCAACGCCTGGCCGAACAGCTGTCCGTGTCGCTCAAGCCCCTGGCCAACCAGCCTCCTGTCGCAGAAGTCCCACGAAAGTCTGCTCCCGCCCCGGCCAAGCCGGTAGAAAAGGACAAGGACAAGGACAAGATCCCCATGGCCTTGCCGATTCGCACGGACATGGAAGTGTTCAGGTTCTGACGCCAGGACTGGATGCAAAACAAAGCCCGCGTTGATGCGGGCTTTGTTGTTTCTGTCTGGCGGAATCTCTGGCGTCTGTCCTGGCCCTATCGCGAGCAGGCTCGCTCCCACAGAAGATCTGTGGTCATACAGAGAACTTCCGGTGGGAGCGAGCCTGCTCGCGAAGAGGCCAGACAAAGGCGACAAAAAAGCCCGCAGACAATCACTCATCTGCGGGCTTCGTCATTTCAAGTCTGGGGATCAGGCCTGGCGTTCATGCATCCGTGCCAGCTGCCGTTCCAGCATCGATGGGTAAGGCTCCATCAAGCGTTCTACGCAACACGCGCCTTCGGGGCTGGCGATGGGGCGAATGCGGGTGCGCTGACGGATCAGGGCGTCGTCGTTGATCTTGCGCTCCACCAGCAGCAAGTTGCGGCTGTGTTGCGACAGCGCCAGGGCGTCCTGGGCGGTTTCGGTCAGCAGCAGGTCGATCTGGCTCAGGCCGAACAAGTCGTCGCCCAGGGTCAGGCCCAATTGCAGTTGCAGGGTGATGCCGCTGTCGGCGACTTCTATCTGCAACTGGTGGCCCAAGGCGCGCAGCAGCTCACCGCAGCAAATGGCGTTGGTCAGGTAGTCGTCACCGCTGTCTTCGGCGTGGAACAGCATCAGCGTGCTGCCGTCGTTCAGGGTGTGCAATTCGCCCTGATAGAGTGACGCGGCCTGGTCGAGGCAGTCGCGATAGCGCTCGAGCAATTCCTTCAGGCGCGCCTGGGGCAGGCGGCGCAGTTGGTCCTGGGCGCCCAGTTGCACGGCCAGTACGGCGCTGTGCTGGGGCAGGTTCGAGACGACTGGCCTGGCGACCGGTTGAGGTGCTCGATCGACTGACTCGTCCCGCAGATCGGCGAACGCGTCGTCGTCCTCCTCGTCCTCTACCGTGCGTACCACGTGGCGTAGCGCTGGTTTGGAGGCGGGCATTGGCTGGCTTTCATCAAACCCTGGGTCGCGCAGGTTGCGCACTTCGAAGCCTGGCTCGGCATCGTCGTCGTCCACGTAGTCGATGTCTTCAGGTTCCGGCACGGGCGCAGGCTCCGGTGCGAAGCTGACGTGCAGTTGCCGGGCCAAGTCGCCGATCTCGTCCTGGCGCTGGGTGGCCGGCGTGTGTTCGTCGATGTCCCGCAGCCAGACACGCAATTGCAACAGCGGCGTAGAGATGTGCCGTCCCAGGCGCAGGCTCAAGGCCAATGCCAGCGCCAGCAGGATCGCGCTGAGGATGCCCATGCTTTGCAGGCTGATGGTCATCGGTTGTTGGAACTGGTCCATGTCCAGGCTGATGCGCAGTTGCCCGGCGGTCACGTCCTGGAAGGTGATCTTGCTCTGGTACATGCCACCGGGCTCGCCCAGCAGGCCTGCCTTGGGACGCTGGCCGGCCTCGGCGAGGATGCGGTTGTCCACGCTGTAGATGGCGGCGTGAGCCACCAGTTTGTTCTTGGTCAGGTTGTTGAGTAGCACGTTGAGGCTGAGGATGTCGTTGGACACCAGCAGCTCGGTGGCGGATGTGGCGGTCTGGGTGGTCAGGCTTTCACCCAGGGCATCGGCCTGCTCGTGCATCGCCTGCTTGAATTGCAAACCCATCACGCAGGCATAGATAACCAGGGCCAGGGCGACCAGAATCACGTTATGGCTGGCAATGCGCAATGCAATCGGCACACGACGGTGACGCAGTGCACGGAAGATCAGCAGGAAGAAGTTGTCGGTTTTGACTGGCGTGGGCCGGTTCACTGAGCTCGGCTCTTTGTCCGTGAAATTGACGCGCAGTATAGCGACAGCCCCATGACCGGCAAAGCGCTGGCGGTGCCCGATGGTCACTGAATGTGGGTAGAATGCGGTTTTTTTCCACCTGCGGGGGTGCGCCTTGCGCGAAATCGTCCTGATAAACATCACTGGCAGCGACCGTCCGGGTCTGACTGCGGCCATTACCGGCGTTCTGGCCCAGGGTGGTGTGAACATTCTCGACATCGGTCAGGCGGTGATCCATGACACGTTGTCGTTCGGCATCCTGGTTGAAATCCCGGACGCCGAACAAGGCAAGTCGGTGCTCAAGGACATCCTGTTCACCGCTTACAAGCTTGACCAACAGGTGCGCTTCACCCCGGTGTCCGAGGACGATTACCAGCATTGGGTGGCCGGCCAGGGCAAGAAGCGCCACATCGTTACCCTGCTGACCCGCAAGGTTACCGCCGAGCAGTTGCAGCGTGTCAGCTCGATCACCGCCAAATATGACCTGAACATCGATCACATCGACCGCCTGTCCGGGCGCATGCCGCTGGACACTCCGGATGACAAAGGCAAGGGCTGCATCGAGTTTTCGGTGCGCGGCGAGCCGGCCGATCCCCAGGCGTTACGTGCCGAGTTCCTCAGCGTGGCCCAGGAACTGAACGTCGACATCGCCTTCCAGGAGGATTCGCTGTTCCGTCGTAACCGCCGCCTGGCGGTATTCGACATGGACTCGACGCTGATCGAAGCCGAAGTCATCGACGAACTGGCGAAGGCAGCCGGCGTGGGCGACAAGGTCTCGGCCATCACCGAGCGCGCCATGGCTGGCGAATTGGATTTTCGCGCCAGCTTCAAGGAGCGCCTGGCGCTGCTCAAGGGGTTGGACGTCAGCGTGCTGGACTCCATTGGCGCTTCCCTGCGTCTGACCGAAGGCGCCGAGACGCTGTTCGCCGAACTCAAGCGCCTGGGCTACAAGACCGCCATTCTGTCCGGCGGCTTCACCTACTTCGCCAAGCAGTTGCAAGCCAAGCTCGGCATCGACTATGTGTTCGCCAACGAACTGGAAGTGGTGGACGGCAAGGTGACCGGCGTGGCCGTCGAGCCGATCGTCGATGCCCAGCGCAAGGCGGACCTGCTGCGTGAATTGGCTGAAAAAGAAGGCCTGCGCCTGGAACAGACCATCGCCGTGGGCGACGGTGCCAACGATTTGCCGATGCTGGCGATAGCGGGCCTGGGCGTGGCGTTTCGCGCCAAGCCGCTGGTCAAGCAGTCGGCCAGGCAGGCGATTTCAACCTTGGGGCTCGACGGGGTGTTGTACCTGCTGGGCTTCAGGGATCGTGACGGGCAGCTCTGAGTCTGTCGCAATCTTTTGTGGCGAGGGGATCTAGTTGTGGGAGCAGGCTTTGCTCCCACAGAGAATTCTCTTTTCACAAAGGGTTACGCGTTGGCTGTTTAAAGCGACTTCCACAACGAATCAAAATCCCCTTCTTGCTCGTCGCCATCCCCGTGGGTGGCTGAGTCTTCCTGATGATAAGCAAACTGGTTGAAGCTGTGGGTGCTGGTGACCCGGCGGTCCAGACCGGCGCGGCGTTCCTGGCCGTTGGTATTGATCAACACCCGCTGGCCCTCCTGGAAGGGCAGGCGCGGGGCGATCATGGTAGGGGGGAGGTCAATGGCGCTGATCTCGGGGAGTAGCAGCCCGCGCAGGTAGTGACCGTGCTCATTTTCTTCCCGGACCAGTTGCAGCCCGCAAGGCTGGGCATGTGGTGCGACCAGCTCGATGCCCATTTGCATGGCGCCGTTGCGCACTTGCCGGATCCAGCGCACCACGGCAACGCTCCAGGCTTGGTCGCTGGTGTCCCGAATGCCGATCATTTCCCCGGCTTGCAACTGTTCCGGCACCTCCTTGGGCCAGCCGAGGCAGTAGCCGCCAGGGCTGTGGTTGATGATCGGCAGGTCGTAGGTGGGGAAGTGATGCTGGTTGTCGGAGTGGCTGCCGTCGTCGTCGCTCGGGTTGACCGGGTACTCGATTTCTTCGTAGGGCAGTAGGTCGCTGTCGCCAGCAGGGGCGGCATCGAAGGCCTGGTCCCAGGCGTCGTTTGTCTTGCTCGACGAGGCTTCGAAGCGGGCCTTGCGGGGGGCGGGGCTTTTCAGTATTTCGTTGAAAGAGCGCTCGCCGCCGAGGTAGTAGTGCAGTGCACTCATGCCCACGCACAGCGTCAGCGTGCCGTTACCCTCGGTGCGCTGGAAACTACGTTCCGCCGCTTCGCCCCAGGCGGCTTGCAGGTGATGCAAGGTGTCGACGCTCATACCACCGGGTATCGGCAGGCTTTGCTCGGCAGGTTTTTCCAGGTGCGTGGCGATTGCGCGCACCAAGGGCTGTGGATCGAAGCCCTGCAAGGTTGGCTGTTGTTCGGCGCGGAACTTGGAGCGGTAGCGTGGCCCCACGTCCAGTTGCGGAGCGAGCGCGAACAGGCTGGCCGCTCTGCTGGCGGGTTCCAGCTTGACCCACTGGCTCCAGGCTTCGAGCGCTTCGGTCAGTCGCCCGATTTGGCTCTGGCGCAGCTGATTGCTGCGTGACGCCCCCAGCAGCAGGGCGACGACATAGGTCTGCTCGGCGGTCAATTGATGAACCTGGCTGGCCAGTTCGTCACTCACGCTCAGGTGCTGTAACCGGTGCAGGCAGGCGATCTGGTACAGCTGATGCAAATCGAGCCACAGCCCCTCAGGCACTGGGCTGTACAACTGACTGGCACGCAGCAGCGGGCCATTGAGGGCATGCATCGCCCGTTGCAGCGCGGTGCTCAGCAGGCGGGCCCGGTCCTTGGTGTATTTAGGTGTAATACGCGCCACGATCTGTTTGTAGCCCATCGCCAGCTGAGTTTGCAGCGCCTGGCAGAGGTTGACGATTTTGCGCGAGCGTTCATCCAGCACGATGGCCTGTTGCAGGAAGTGCCGTTCCAGGTGCTTGCAGACGTAATACACCTCGGGCCGCAGCAGCTCGAGCAGTTGCAGGCGATTGTCGCTGGGCGTGAGCAGTTGGTTGAGTTCACCAAGGGCTTGGTACAAAAGACGGGCTGTTTCGCCGATGTTGGCCTTGGGCAGGTCGGCAATCCAGCGCTTGAGGTCGCGCGGCGTGGCTTCACAGAACGACAAGCGTGATTGCGTCGGGGTCAGGACGCGCAATAGCTGGAGAGGGCTGGTCTCATTCATGCCGTGTACGGGCTCCGGCGGGAAATGAACGTGATGTTTCCAACTCTAGCAGCTGACAGGCCGGTGTGTTGCCCTGAATGTGCTGTGGGAGCAAAGCTTGCTCGCGATGCAGGCGCCGCGGTTTCTTTTGGACCGCGTCATCGTTCATCGCGGGCAAGCCTTGCTCTCACAATCCTACTTCCGCAGGCCTGTCTCTACAGGCCTGGTTCAAGGGGCGGGCGTGAATCAGGCTTTTGGCAGTGCCAGGCCCTGGCCCATCTGCACTGGCGAACCGGCCACCAGGCCTTCGACCCATTTCACCTGGTCCGGCCCGAACAGCACGATGGCCGTCGAACCCAGCTTGAAGCGCCCCAGTTCGGCGCCTTTTTCCAGATGAATCGGCGCGCGGGCGGCTTCGTCATAACGGAAGGTTTTCAGCTGGCGCTTGGGTGGCGTCACCAGCCCGGCCCAGACGGTTTCGATGGACGCTACGATCATCGCACCCACCAGTACCACGGCCATCGGCCCACGTTCGGTGTCGAAAATGCACGCCACGCGCTCGTTGCGGGCGAACAGCTCCGGAACGTTTTCGGCGGTGCTCTGGTTGACCGAGAAAATCCGCCCAGGGATGTAGACCATCTCCCGCAGGGTGCCGGCCAGCGGCATGTGCACGCGGTGGTAGTCCTTGGGGGACAGATAGATGGTGGCGAAATCGCCGCCCATGAACGGCGCCGCGTTGGTCGCGTCACCACCCAGCAGTTCCAGCACGCTGAAGCTGTGGCCCTTGGCCTGGAATACCCGGCCGTGCTCGATCGGGCCGAGCTGGCTGACGGCGCCGTCGGCGGGGCTGAGGATCGCGCCTGGGGTGTCGTCCAGCGGACGTGCGCCGTCTTTCAGGGCGCGGGTGAAGAAGGCGTTGAAGTGCTCGTAGGCAGTCAGGTCTTCCACCAGGGCCTGGGACATGTCCACTTGGTAGCGCTTGGCAAACCACGCGGTAAAGGCGTTCTTGAACCATCGCACGCGGCATTCGGCAATGCAGCCGGCCAGCCGCGACAGCAGGTGGTGGGGCAGCAGGTATTGAGTGAGGATGAACAAACGGTTTTTCATTAACTGTCCTTAAGAACCTTCAAAGCTCGATGGGTGTGTCGGGGTGGTTGCCCCATTCGCCCCAGGAACCGGCATAGCCTTTGACCCGTGGATAACCGAGCGCCTTGGCCACCAGGTAGGTGAAGCCGGAGCGGTGGTGAGTTTGGCAGTGGGTGATGATTTCTTTGTCAGGCGTGATGCCCAATTGTTCGAGGATTTGCGGCATGTCTTTGCGGATGCGCAGGTTGCGCGATTGGTCCATGCCGGCAGTCCATTCGAAATTGACCGCCCCGGGAATGTGCCCGCCTCGGGCTGCGACGACTTTCGCGCCGGAATATTCCAGCGGGCCGCGAGCGTCCCAAATCGCCAGGTCGGCGGCACCGAGCCGGCTTTGCAGGTACTCGCGGGTGGCGGTGGGCGCTTCGTGCAGCGTCAGGCTGACCGGGCCTGCGACGGGCACAGGCGCTTCGACGGACACCGGCAGGCCTTCGTCCAGCCACGACAGCAGGCCGCCGTCGAGGTAGTGGTAGTTCGAGTGGCCGATCACGTCCAGCAGCCAGATAAACCGCCCGGCCCAGCCGCCGCCTTCATCGTCATAGACCACGTAGACCGCATCCGGGTTGTGCCCGAGCTCGCCGAACAGTGCTTGCAGGTCGGCTTTGGCCGGCAGCAGGCCCGGCGCCGGCGGGTGGCCGAGCTGGGTGCGCTTGGGATCGACGAAGCGTGCGCCGGGGATATGGCCGGTGCTGTAGCGGGCGGCGCTGGTCAGGTCCACCAGAATCAGCTCGCGGGCATCGAGGCGCGGTAGCAGTTCGCTCGGCTCGATCACCAGCGGCAAGCCAGAGAAGTCAGGCATGTGAGGTCTCCAGGGGCGCAAAGGGAAAGGATTGTAGCAAGTTCAGCGGCCGCGGTTGGTAAAGGTATGCAGGGCCCTTTCGATGCATTGCACGGTTTTGCCGAAGGCTTGCACGGTCACGTCCGAGAACGGCCCACCGCCCTGGTCCACCACCACCAGCATGATCACTCGGCCATTACAGGTCAGGGAGCGCAGCAGCAGGTGCTCACCCCGGAACAGGGTGCGCAGGCCCGGTGGCAGTAGTGCCGAAAACTGCGCGTTGTTGTCCGGGTTCAGGCGAACCTGGGCCTGCTGAGCCAGCAAGCGCTGCACTATTTTGCTCTGGCTGATGGTAAAGCTCATGGCCGCGGCTTCTTTGGGCAGGCCGGCGGTCTGATGTACGCGCACGCTGGTCTGGTTGCGGTCGGCCATCAAAATCATCACTCGACGCATGCCGCAGGCCGCCAACACGTCACGTGCCGAGGTGGTCAGGTGCATGGCATTGCTGAAGGGGCTCGGCTCCACTAGCAGTGCGGAACATTGTTTGCGCCACTGGCTCAGGTCCTCGGCGCTGGGTGGCGGAGGCGGTAGCAAGCCGGGGTGGATGCGTCGGCAGCCCCAGGGCCAGAGCAACGCCACGGCCGGATGCCAGAGGTCTGGCATGGCGTCATGACGGGCGCTCGTGACGGCTTGTTGGTGCAGTTGTTGTTGGAGCTCATCCATCGGCATCTGCAGATACAAACTGGTGAGGTATTGCCAGCGGGCACTGTGGGGGGTGTCCCAGGCCTGTTGTGCTGAAAGTGCCAGGCCGTTGGCCAGCAACACAGTATTGGCCGGTTGATTGAGCCAGCGTCGCAGGGTTGGGTCGTCGTCTAGGCGATTCCGCTGGCGCAGCGGGTGCTCGCTGTCCCGGGCGATGCGCAGAACCTGCACCAGCTCGCGGCGTTCATTGAGCAGTAGGCGATAACCCTGCATCACCCAGATCGGCAGGCGCCAGGTCTCCACCAGCGCCAGGCAGATTTTCATTAGGCTGACGCCGAACAATTCGCGCTCTACCTTGCGCGCAGGCTCGCCTTTGTGGACGACTCGCAATTCCCATTCCCCCAGCAACCGCGGGTGAGTCAGGGCCAGTGGCCACAGCGGCGAGAGAAACAACAGGCTGCCCCAGTGTATGTCCTGCCACAGCCGCGCCAGGCGGCTGGCAAAAAAGCCATTGGCCTGTTGCGTGGCGTGCTGGCTGATCAATTGCAGTTGGCGCAAGGCGATGGGGATTTCGTGGCCCGGCAACGACGGCAGGCGAGCGAGCAGTTCCTCGGTACGCTTGAGGCCGAGGCGGTTGATGGCCACTTCGAGGTTTTCCGCAGGTTCGGCGAGGCTGCCATGGGTGTGATGGTTGGCCTCGCGGATGACGCTCAGGGCCAGGGCGGGGCTGTCCTGCATCAGTTCGGCGATGTCTCGCAACGAGCGGCGGCTGTCGGCAATGGCCTTGCAGACCAGGTCATGGCTGGCCTGGGGCACCGGTAGGTGCACGCCATCGAGCAACTTCACCCAGCCTTCGAGGGTGGTCGGTCGTGGCGTTGGAACCTTCGTTTTGTTAGTCATGGCTGGACGTGATCATCGTATGAATTCTCTACGCCCGGAACGGGGCAAATTGGCTTTTCGCCAGAACAGCCTATAGTCTGGCGCAGTTTTGCCGATAAGGAGAAGAAGAGATTTTTCAGCTTCCGAATATGACCTTGAACCCGACTTAAGTAAGTACTTTCTATCTATGGCTAAAATTATCGGCATCATCGTCGTGTTCGCGAGCGTGCTTGGCGGATACGTGCTCTCCCATGGCAAGATTGCCGCCCTGGTCCAGCCTTTCGAGGTGTTGATCATCGGTGGTGCGGCCCTTGGCGCATTCTTGCAGGCCAACCCCGGCTACATGACGATGCATGTGCTCAAGAAATCCCTGGGCATGTTCAGCTCGCGTTTCAGCCACACCTTCTACCTCGAGGTGCTGGGCCTGATCTACGAGATCCTCAACAAAAGCCGCCGTGAAGGCATGATGGCGATCGAGGGCGATATCGAAGACGCTGCCGCCAGCCCGATCTTCGCCAAGTACCCTGCGGTACTCAAGGACGCTCGCATGACGGCGTTCATCTGTGATTACTTGCGCATCATGTCGTCCGGTAACATGGCGCCCCATGAACTCGAAGGCCTGTTCGACATGGAGCTGTACAGCCTCAAGGAAGATCTGGAGCACCCGTCCCACGCGGTCAACGGCATTGCCGACGGCATGCCTGGCTTCGGTATCGTCGCGGCGGTATTGGGGATCGTGGTGACCATGGCATCCTTGGGAGAAGGTGATCAGGCCTCCATCGGTCTGCACGTGGGTGCGGCATTGGTAGGTACTTTCTTCGGTATTCTGGCTGCGTACGGTTTCTTCGGCCCGCTGGCCCATTCCCTGGCCCATGATGCCAAGGAAGAACTCAACGTCTATGAGTCCATCAAGGCGTCCCTGGTGGCCTCGGCCTCGGGCATGCCGCCATCGCTGGCGGTGGAGTTCGGTCGCAAGGTCCTGTACCCAGCGCACCGTCCAAGCTTTGCCGAGCTGGAACAAGCGGTTCGCGGTCGTTAAACCATGGAAAATAACCAGCCGATTATTGTAAAACGCGTCAAGCGCATTGCCGGGGGGCATCACGGGGGCGCCTGGAAAATCGCCTTCGCCGACTTTGCGACGGCAATGATGGCGTTCTTCCTGGTGCTGTGGCTGCTGTCTACGGCAACCCCGGAACAGAAGATCGCCATCGCCGGTTACTTCAAGGACCCGGTCGGTTTTACTGAAAGCGGCACGCCGTACATCATCGATCTGGGCGGCTCACCGACCCTGGCGCCGGACACGACCCTCAACCCCGAAGTCAAATCCGAGCCCCAGCCCGACAAGGTGACGGTGGATTCCGAACAGGTCGAAGGCATGGCCGAGCAGATCGAGCGCGAGCGCCTGGAGCTGTTGTTGCAGGAGTTGCAGAACAAGGTCGAAGAAAATCCTGAGCTGCAGAAGTTCAAGGACCAGATCCTGTTCGAGATCACGCCGAACGGCTTGCGCATCCAGATCATGGACGCCGAGAACCGGCCGATGTTCGACTCCGGCAGTGCGCGCCTGAAGCCTTATTTCGAAGACATTCTGCTGGCCATGGCCGATACCATCAAGGCGGTGCCGAACAAGATCAGTGTCAGCGGTCATACCGATGCCAAGCCCTTCATTGGCAACGGTGACTTCGGTAACTGGGAGCTTTCAGCCAACCGCGCCAACGCGGCACGCCGCGCCTTGGTGGCGGGCAGTTACCCGGACGAGCAGGTGGCAAGGGTGGTCGGTTATGCGTCTTCAGCGTTGTTCGACCGCGCGGATCCGTTCAACCCGGTCAACCGGCGTATCGATATCGTGGTGTTGACCAGGAAGGCCCAGCAGGCCATCGAAGGTTCGCAAGCCGATGATCTGGCGCCGGATCCGGCCCAGGGCGCACCGGGTGAAGTGCCGGCGACGCCTGGCGCTGCGGCGGACCCGAATGCCTTGCCGGCGGATCAGCAACCCGTACCGGCCCATGAGCTGCGCGAACGCCTGAACCTGTTCGACGACGTTGCGCCGAAACCGGCCGAGCCACCGGCGCAATGACCTAAGAGCCGATACAGACCTGTGGGAGCAAGCTTTGCTCCCACAGGTCCTCTCGACTCACATTCCTTTTAGAATCAGTAACTGCTTTCCGGCAGGCTGGCGATGATCGAGCGGTAGCTGTTCATCCTTTGCTGATGCACGCGGCCTTCTTCCAAGGCCATGAGCAGCGCGCAACCGGGTTCGCGGTCGTGCTTGCAGTCGCGGAAGCGGCAGGTGCCGATCAGCTCGTTGAACTCGATGAACCCGGCTTCGACGTCGGCCCGGCTGACGTGGCCCAGGCCGAATTCGCGGATGCCCGGTGAGTCGATCAATTCACCGCCGCCGGGAAAGTGGAACAGTCGCGCGGTGGTGGTGGTGTGGGTGCCCTGGCCGGACAGCTCGGACAACGGCCCGACGCGCGTCTCGACGTCCGGCAGCAGGCTGTTGACCAGCGATGACTTGCCGACGCCGGACTGGCCGACGAACACACTGATGTGCCCGTCCAGTTGTTGTTGCAATTGTTCCATGCCGTTACCGTGGTGGGCCGAGACTTCCAGCACCGGGTAACCCAAATCCCGATAGACCGACAGCAGGGCGTTCAGCGCCGGGGCGTTGTGCTCGTCGATCAGGTCGAATTTGTTGAGCAGCAACAGCGGGCGGATGCCGGCGTGCTCGGCGGCCACAAGGTAGCGGTCGATCAGGTTGGCGTGGGGTTCGGGCAGCGGGGCGAACACGATGACAATCATGTCGACATTGGCGGCAACGGGCTTGAGCTGTCCCCGACTGTCCGGACGGCACAGCTCGGTGTGGCGCGGCAATTGCGCGACGATCACGCCAATGCCCTGGTTGCCGGCACGCCAGACGACTTGGTCGCCCGTCACCAGCGCCGGCAGGTTGGCGCGCAAGTGGCAGCGGAACACCTGGCCGGCCAGTTCGCCTTCCCGGGCCTCGACCTCGACCTGTACGCCGAAGTGGGCGATGACCAGGCCGGTCTGTTCAGGGCCCAGGTCACCACCCTCCAGGGCTTCGACAGCGCTGGATTCGCGTTTGGCGGCGCGGGCGGCGCGCTCGCCCTGGATCTTTTCGATGCGCCAGTTTTGACGACGATTGAGTTGGCGTTTGGCCATGGGTGTTCCGTATGAAGAAATGCAGCGAATAGGGTAAAACGGCCGCGAGTTTAGCACGCCCAAGGGGCGGCCTAGGCTAAACTGCGTGGCTACGCCGAGGAGCTTCCCTATGCAAAACCCGCAGAATCTGATCTGGATCGACCTGGAAATGACCGGTCTGAACCCGGACACCGACGTCATCATCGAAATGGCCACCATCGTCACCGACAGTGATCTCAACACCTTGGCCGAAGGCCCGGTGATCGCGATCCATCACAGCGACGAGATCCTGGCCGGCATGGACGAGTGGAACACTCGCCAGCACGGCGGCTCGGGCCTGACCCAGCGGGTGCGCGAGAGCAAGATCAGCATGGCCGAGGCCGAGGTCCAGACCCTCGCCTTCCTGGAGCAGTGGGTGCCCAAGGGCAAGTCGCCGATCTGCGGCAACAGCATCTGCCAGGACCGTCGCTTCCTGTACACCCACATGAAATCCCTGGAAAGCTACTTCCACTACCGCAACCTGGACGTCTCCACCCTAAAGGAGCTGGCCGCCCGCTGGGCACCGCAAGTACGCGACAGCTTTCAGAAAGGCGGCAGCCACCTGGCCCTGGACGATATCCGCGAGTCCATTGCCGAGTTGCAACATTACCGTAAGCACTTCATCAAGTTCTGATTCCAGCGCACGGCATTCTTGTAGCGCGTGGGATTTGAGGGAGCAAAGTTTGTGGGAGCAAAGCTTGCTCGCGAAACAGGTGACTCGGTCTCTGAAGGACCGCACCGCCTTCATCGTGGGCAAGCCTTGCTCCCACAGATCTCCTGAGCACAGATTCCTTGTTTGGCATGGTCGAGGACTGCCCCCTTTTGGTGCCTGCCCGAAATGGCTAGACTGCGCGCCTTCTCGTAAGGACCGCCATCATGTTGCTGATGCTCTATCTGATCGCCATCACCGCTGAAGCCATGACTGGCGCCTTGTCTGCCGGGCGCAGGGGCATGGACTGGTTCGGTGTGGTGCTGATCGCGTGTGTCACCGCGCTGGGTGGCGGTTCGGTGCGTGACGTGCTGCTCGGTCATTACCCGCTGACGTGGGTCAAGCACCCCGAATACCTGGTGCTGACCACTGCCGCCGCGATGTTGACGGTGTTCCTGGCGCGCTGGATGCGCCACCTGCGCTCGTTGTTCCTGGTGCTCGACGCCGTGGGTTTGGTGGCGTTCACCTTGATTGGTTGCATGACGGCCCTGGAAATGGGGCATGGGATGCTGGTGGCGTCGGTCAGCGGGGTCATCACTGGGGTGTTCGGCGGCATTCTGCGAGACATCTTCTGCAACGATATTCCGCTGATCTTCCGTCGCGAGCTCTACGCCAGCGTTTCGTTTGCCGCAGCATGGTGTTATCTGCTGTGCGTCTTCCTGCAACTACCGAGCGAACAGGCGATCCTCATTACCTTGTTCGGCGGTTTCCTGCTGCGGCTCCTGGCGATTCGTTTTCACTGGGAAATGCCGAAGTTCGTCTACAACGACGAGGTTTGACGCTCGGCATGTTGGCGCAGGGCCCACGCCACGTGCTCGCGCACCAGCTCTGACGGGTAGTCGCGCCGCGCCTCCAGCGCTTGCAGCACGGGAATCGTAGATGGCGCATTGCCCAGGCCCACCGCCAGGTTGCGCAGCCAGCGCTCGTAGCCGGCGCGGCGCAGGGGGGAGCCTTCGGTGCTGCTCAGGAAAGTCGCCTCGTCCCACATGAACAGCTCGGCCAGCCCGGCGTTGTCCAGGTTGTGCCGCGGCTTGAAGTCGCTTTCCCCGGACGGCCGGGCAAAGCGGTTCCATGGACAGACGATCTGGCAGTCATCGCAGCCAAACACCCGGTTGCCGATCAACGGCCGCAGCTCCTCGGGGATGGCGCTTTTCAGCTCGATGGTCAGGTAGGAAATGCAGCGGCGGGCATCGAGTACGTAGGGTCCGACGAAGGCATTGGTAGGGCAGATGTCCAGGCACGCGGTGCATTTTCCGCAATGTTCGCTGGCATGGGGCGGGTCCACCGGCAGCGGAAGGTCGACAAACAGCTCGCTCAGGAAGAAATAGCTGCCGGCCTTGCGGTTCAATACCAGGGTGTTTTTACCGATCCAGCCCAGGCCGGCTTGTTCGGCGATGGCTTTTTCCAGGACTGGCGCGCTGTCGACGAAGGCGCGATAACCGAAGGGACCGATGACCGCCTGAATTTTTTCTGCCAGTTGCTGCACACGTTTACGGATCAATTTGTGGTAGTCGCGGCCCAATGCATAACGAGAGACGTAGGCTTTTTCCGGTTGGCCGAGCATCTGGGCCATGTGCGTATCGCCTGACAGGTAGTCCATGCGCAGGGAAACCACCCGCAGCGTACCCGGCACCAGTTCCTCGGGGTGCGAACGTTTGCTGCCGTGGGCGCCCATGTAGTCCATTTCGCCGTGGTAGCCGGCATCGAGCCAGCGTTGCAGGTGTTGTTCATGCTCGGCGAGGTCCAGGCCGCTGATGCCGACCTGCTGGAAGCCCAGCTCACGGCCCCATTCCTTGATGGATTGGGCTAGGGCGGGGAGGTCTGTGGGAATGGCAGGCATGAGGCGAGAGAAACCAGAGCTGAGATGCGTATAATTCTGCCAGACATCGGAGCCCGAAGACGCATGCCGCACACTAAAGATGATTTTCCCGACGCGCTGTACAGCGCCGCGCAGGTCCGGGCCCTCGACGCGCAACTGATCGCGGCCGGCACCACCGGTTTCGAATTGATGCAGCGCGCCGCCCGCGCCACCTGGCGAGCGATCGTACGGCGCTGGCCTGACGTCCACGAACTGACGGTGCTGGCCGGGCATGGCAATAACGCTGGCGATGGCTACCTAGTCGCGACCCTGGCCCGGCGCGCCGGCTGGTCGGTGCGGGTGCTGACAGTGGGCGAACCCCGGCGATTGCAGGGGGACGCCGCCAATGCCCATGCCGAGGCTGTGGCGGTGGGCGTGCCGATGGAGCCGTGGTCGGATGAGGCAGCGTTGCGCGGCGTGTTGCTGGATGCGCTGCTCGGCACGGGCTTGGAGGGTGATGTGCGCGAGCCTTATGTGCGGGCTATCGATACGATCAATGTCAGCGGTCTGCCGGTCACGGCGGTGGATATTCCCTCGGGGTTGTGCGCCGATACCGGCCGGGTGCTAGGCACGGCGGTGGTGGCCGACCTCACCGTGACCTTCATTGGCTTGAAGCTGGGCCTGTTTACCGGCGAAGCGGCGGATCGGGTCGGTGCACTGGTGTTCAACGACCTGCACGCCGATCCCGATATTGTTGATGCGGCACCGGCCAGTGCCCGATTACTCTCACCCCATAATCTGCCACGTCTGACGCCTCGCTTCGCCACGTCCCACAAAGGCAAGTTCGGTCATGTGCTGTTGATCGGTGGCGACCGAGGCTTTGGCGGTGCGATCCAGATGAGCGCCGAAAGCGCCCTGCGCTGCGGCGCGGGGATGGTTTCGATGGCGACCCGCAGCGAGCACGTATCCGCTGCGCTGACGCGTTTGCCGGAAGTGATGGTGCAAGGCACCCATTCGGCAAACCAATTGATGGGCTTGCTCCAGCAGGCCAGCGTGCTGGTGGTCGGGCCGGGCCTGGGCCAGGCCGCGTGGGGGTGTAGTCTGTTGTCGGCGGCAGCCAATGCGCCGCTGCCGCAAGTGTGGGATGCCGATGCGCTGAACCTGCTGAGCAGTGGCGATGTCCGCTTGCCTGAGCAGTGTGTCATCACCCCGCACCCGGGCGAGGCGGCGCGATTGTTGGCGCTATCCACCGCTCAGGTGCAGGCCGACCGTCCGGCGGCGGCCCGTGCACTGAGCCAGAAATACACCGCTACGGTGATCCTCAAGGGCGCCGGCAGCCTGATTGCCAGCCCGGACGGTCGCCTGGCGGTTTGCAGTCAGGGCCATCCGGCCATGGCCACGGCCGGTCTGGGGGATGTACTGGCCGGTGTGGTCGGCGCCTTGCTGGCTCAAGGCATGGAGGGTTTCGAGGCCGCGTGCCTGGCGGTCTGGCTGCATGCCAGTGCCGGTGCCCAGGTCGGTCGCTCGGGACGGGGGTTGGCGGCAACCGATCTGATCCCGGCCATTCGTCAGTTGTTGGAGGAGCATTCACCGTGTCTGAAGTAACCCTGTACGTGGCGGACGAACACGCCATGACACAAATTGGCGGCCGCATCGCGCAGATTACCGCGGGCCATGGCCTGATTTTTCTTGAAGGCGACCTCGGCGCGGGGAAAACCACCTTGTCTCGTGGCATTATTCGCGGTCTCGGCCATGTCGGCTCCGTCAAGAGCCCCACGTTCACCTTGGTCGAGCCCTACGAGATCGACGACATTCGCGCCTTCCATTTCGACCTGTATCGACTAGTGGATCCTGAAGAGCTGGAATTCCTCGGTATCCGCGATTATTTCGAAGATGACGCCTTGTGCCTGATCGAATGGCCCCAGAAGGGTGCAGGCTTTTTGCCAAAGCCTGACCTGACCATTACCATTGGCGCGCAGGGCGGCGGGCGTTCGCTGAAACTGACGCCGCAAGGCTCGCGTGGCGAGTCGTGGTGTGCCGCTTTGGCATTGGAAAACTAATTGATGATGGGGTTTTGTATGCGCTTTCGCGCGGTGGTTGCTGTCGTAGGACTGTTGCTTACGGCACTGGCCGTCGATGCTGTGGCCGAGACAAAGGTCAACAGCGTTCGCCTTTGGCGAGCGCCGGACAATACACGGCTGGTGTTCGACCTGACGGGGCCGGTGCAGCACAGCGTATTCACCCTGACCGCCCCG
Source organism: Pseudomonas sp. RL_5y_Pfl2_73 (assembly GCF_963970515.1). NCBI lineage: Bacteria > Pseudomonadati > Pseudomonadota > Gammaproteobacteria > Pseudomonadales > Pseudomonadaceae > Pseudomonas > Pseudomonas sp. RL_5y_Pfl2_73. The sequence continues at coordinate 81,794 of NZ_CAXAPD010000006.1, forward strand.
GATCGCCTGGTGATCGACATCAATGGGGCGACCCTGGGCACGCCATTGAATGTGGCGACCGCCAACACGCCGATTACCGCGATACGCTCGGCCCAACGGACGCCGACCGACCTGCGGGTGGTCATCGACCTGAAAAAAGCCGTGACCCCGAAAAGCTTCACCCTGACCCCCAATGCCCAGTACGGCAACCGGCTGGTGGTGGACCTGTTCGATAACCCGGCCGACGCCGACCCACCGCCACCGCCGCCAACCAAGGTCGCCACGGTGCCAGCGGTGCCGGTGACCCCGACCGCGCCGACGCTCAAGCTGCCACCGGCCCCGACCGGCAAGCGCGACATCATCGTGGTGATTGACGCCGGTCACGGGGGCGAAGACCCAGGAGCCTCGGGTTCTCGCGGGCAGCGTGAAAAAGACGTGGTGCTGTCCATCGCTCGGGAATTGCAGCGCCAGGTCAACGGCATGAAAGGCTTCCGTGCCGAACTGACCCGTACCGGAGACTACTTCATTCCCTTGCGTGGGCGTACCGTAATCGCCCGCAAGAAAGGCGCCGATCTGTTCGTCTCCATCCACGCCGACGCCGCGCCTTCGGCGGCTGCGTTCGGGGCCTCGGTGTTTGCCCTGTCCGACCGTGGCGCGACTTCCGAGACCGCCCGTTGGCTGGCGGATACCGAAAACCGTTCCGACCTGATCGGCGGTGCCGGCAACGTCAGTCTCGACGACAAGGACCGCATGCTCGCCGGTGTGCTACTCGATTTGTCGATGACGGCCTCGTTGACTTCCAGCCTGAACGTCGGCCAGAAAGTCCTGAGCAACATTGGTCGCGTCACGCCGCTGCACAAACGGCGCGTCGAGCAGGCCGGATTCATGGTGCTCAAGTCGCCGGATATCCCGTCGATCCTGGTGGAAACCGGCTTCATCTCCAACGCCAATGAGGCCTCCAAGCTGTCGTCCTCCAGTCATCAGCAGGCGCTGGCCCGTTCCATCAGCAGCGGCGTGCGGCAGTTCTTCCAGCAGAATCCTCCGCCAGGCACCTACATCGCCTGGCTGCGCGACTCTGGCAAGATCGCCCAGGGCCCGCGGGACCATCGGGTCAATCCCGGCGAAACCCTGGCGATGATCGCCGTGCGTTACCAAGTGTCGCCCGCGACCTTGCGCAGCGCCAACAACCTCAAGAGCGACGAGCTCAAGATCGGCCAGACCCTGACCATTCCCGCCAATGACGTGGCGGTCCAGCGATGAGTGAGGAAGTGATCGGCAGCAACGCTCGCATCGAACTGCTCAGCCCCCGGCTGGCGAACCAGATCGCCGCCGGTGAAGTGGTCGAGCGCCCGGCGTCGGTCATCAAGGAGCTGCTGGAAAACAGCCTTGACTCCGGGGCCAGGCGCATCGATGTGGATGTCGAGCAGGGCGGCGTCAAGCTGCTGCGGGTACGCGATGACGGTGGCGGTATTTCTTCCGACGACCTGCCGCTGGCCCTGGCGCGTCACGCCACCAGCAAGATCCGCGACCTGGAAGACCTCGAGCGGGTCATGAGCCTGGGGTTTCGGGGCGAGGCGCTGGCGTCCATCAGTTCGGTGTCGCGCCTGACGCTCACTTCCCGCACCCGCGACGCCGAGCAGGCCTGGCAGGTCGAGACCGAGGGTCGGGACATGGCCTCTCACGTGCAGCCTGCGGCCCATCCGGTGGGCACCTCGGTGGAAGTGCGCGACCTGTTCTTCAATACCCCGGCCCGGCGCAAGTTCCTCAAGGCCGAGAAGACTGAATTCGATCATCTGCAAGAAGTCATCAAGCGCCTGGCCCTGGCGCGTTTTGACGTGGCGTTCCATTTGCGCCACAACGGCAAGACCATCCTCAGCCTGCACGAGGCCCACGATGATGCGGCCCGCGCCCGCCGTGTCGGCGCGGTGTGCGGTGCAGGTTTCCTGGAGCAGGCATTGCCCATCGAGGTGGAACGCAATGGCCTGCACCTGTGGGGTTGGGTCGGGTTGCCGACCTTTTCCCGCAGCCAGGCGGACTTGCAGTATTTCTACGTGAACGGTCGGGCGGTGCGCGACAAGCTGGTGGCCCACGCGGTGCGCCAGGCGTATCGCGATGTGCTGTTCAATGGCCGGCACCCGACCTTCGTGCTGTTTTTCGAAGTCGATCCGGCCGTGGTGGACGTCAACGTCCACCCGACCAAGCATGAGGTGCGTTTCCGCGACGGGCGCATGGTCCACGATTTCCTCTACGGCACCCTGCACCGCGCCTTGGGCGATGTGCGCCCGGAAGACCAACTGGCGGCTCCGGCGGCGGTGGGCGGCATGGTCCGGCCAACGGGGCTGGACGCTGGCGAATTCGGGCCGCAAGGCGAAATGCGCCTGGCGGCCAATGCACTGCTGGAACAACCCCAGCCTCAGCCGAGCTACAACACGGCCGGGAGTGGTGCCGGTAGCGGCTATCAGTATCAATACACCCCGCGCCCGCAATCCAGCGTGCCGGCAGCCGAGGCTCAGGCGGCCTATCGCGAGTTCTTCAAACCGTTGCCGGAAGCCGGAGCGGCGGCGATGCCTGACGGCCAAGGCGATATCCCGCCGCTGGGTTATGCCCTGGCGCAACTCAAAGGCATTTATATTCTCTCGGAAAATGCCCAAGGCCTGGTCCTGGTGGACATGCACGCCGCCCATGAACGGATCATGTATGAACGCCTGAAAATCGCCATGGCCAGCGAAGGCTTGAGCGGCCAGCCGCTGTTGGTGCCTGAGTCCCTGGCCGTCAGCCAGCGCGAAGCCGATTGCGCCGAAGAGCATGTGGCCTGGTTCCAGCGCCTGGGCTTCGAGTTGCAACGGCTGGGCCCGGAAACCCTGGCGATCCGTCAGATTCCGGCCTTGTTGAAGCAGGCCGAAGCCAATCGCCTGGTCAGCGACGTGCTGGCTGATCTGATGGAATACGGCACCAGCGACCGCATCCAGGCGCACCTGAACGAACTGCTCGGCACCATGGCCTGCCACGGCGCGATCCGCGCCAACCGGCGCCTGGCCCTACCGGAAATGAACGGCCTGCTGCGGGACATGGAAAACACCGAACGCAGCGGTCAATGCAACCATGGCCGGCCGACCTGGACCCAATTGGGCCTGGACGATCTGGACAAACTGTTCCTGCGCGGTCGCTGATGAGCCCGTTGCCACCCGCGATTTTCCTGATGGGGCCAACCGCCGCCGGCAAGACCGACCTGGCCATCGAATTGACCAAGGTCCTGCCCTGCGAGTTGATCAGCGTCGATTCGGCCCTGGTCTACCGGGGCATGGACATCGGCACCGCCAAGCCGTCGAAAGAACTGTTGGCCGAATTTCCCCATCGTCTGATCGACATCCTCGACCCGGCCGAGGCTTATTCGGCAGCCGATTTCCGGCGTGACGCGCTCCAGGCCATGGCCGAGATCACGGCGCGGGGCAAGATCCCGCTGCTGGTGGGCGGCACGATGCTGTACTACAAGGCCTTGGTCGAGGGGCTGGCGGACATGCCAGCGGCCGATCCCGAGGTGCGCGCGCAGATCGAAGAAGAGGCCGCGCGCCTTGGCTGGCAAGCCCTGCACGAGCAATTGGCGGTCATCGATCCGGAGTCGGCGGCGCGTATTCACCCCAATGACCCGCAGCGGCTCAGTCGGGCTCTGGAGGTTTATCGGGTCAGCGGCCAGAGCATGACGGTCCTGCGCCAGCGACAATCTGCGCAAAGTACTGAAGCAGCCGCTTCGGGACTGCAACAATTGCCCTATACTGTCGCGAACCTGGCCATCGCTCCGGCGAACCGGCAAGTGCTGCATCGGCGAATTGAACAAAGATTCACATTAATGTTGGAACAGGGGTTCATAGACGAGGTCGTAGCCCTGCGTGAGCGAAGTGACCTGCATGCCGGGTTACCGTCTATACGTGCGGTAGGTTATCGACAAGTCTGGGATTACCTGGACGGCAAGCTGACGTCAGCCGAGATGCAGGAGCGTGGGATCATTGCCACGCGCCAATTGGCGAAACGCCAGTTCACCTGGCTGCGCAGCTGGACTGACCTGCATTGGCTCGACAGTCTCGATTGCGACAATCTGCCACGCGCCTTGAAATACCTTGGGACCATCTCCATATTGAGCTGAGTCCTTGCAATTGCCGTCTATCCTTGGGGGTGTGACGGCCCAAGCCATCTGATTCCGATTTTTATTATTGATCCTTAAAGGAGTGCGGCACATGTCAAAAGGGCATTCGCTACAAGACCCTTACTTGAACACTTTACGTAAAGAAAAAGTTGGGGTGTCCATCTATCTGGTCAACGGGATCAAACTGCAAGGCACGATCGAGTCTTTCGACCAGTTCGTCATCCTTCTGAAAAACACCGTCAGCCAGATGGTCTACAAGCACGCGATCTCGACAGTCGTGCCAGTTCGTCCAATTCGTCTGCCTAGCGCAACCGAATCCGAAGGCGGTGACGCTGAACCGGGTAACGCCTGATAGGAGCCTCCTTTGTTCTTTGAGCGCCACGGTGGTGGTGAACGGGCCATTCTCGTTCACTTGGATGGACAGGACCCTGAGGCGCGCGAAGATCCGCAGGAGTTTCAGGAATTGGCACTTTCGGCTGGCGCCGAGACCGTCGCGTTTTTCAACGTGCCGCGTCATCGGCCAACCGCCAAGTTCCTGATCGGCAGTGGCAAGGTCGAGGAGTTGCGCGACCTGGTCAAGGCCGAACAGGTCGATCTGGTGATTTTCAATCACATCCTCACGCCCAGTCAGGAGCGTAACCTCGAACGTGTCTTCGAGTGTCGCGTGATCGACCGTACGGGGCTGATTCTCGATATTTTCGCCCAGCGCGCCCGTACCCATGAAGGCAAGCTCCAGGTCGAACTGGCCCAGCTTGAGCACATGAGTACGCGGCTGGTTCGCGGCTGGACTCACCTTGAGCGGCAGAAAGGCGGTATCGGCCTGCGCGGCCCGGGTGAAACCCAGCTGGAAACCGACCGGCGCCTGTTGCGGGTGCGCCTGCGTCAGATCAAGGGGCGGCTGGAAAAGGTCCGCAGCCAGCGCGAGCAGTCGCGACGCGGCCGCAAGCGCGCGGACATCCCGACGGTTTCATTGGTCGGTTATACCAACGCCGGCAAATCGACCCTGTTCAATAACGTCACCCAATCCGACGTCTATGCCGCCGACCAGTTGTTCGCCACGCTCGACCCGACCCTGCGCCGGCTCGACCTGGACGACCTCGGGCCGATCGTGCTGGCCGACACCGTGGGCTTCATCCGTCACCTGCCGCATAAGCTGGTCGAGGCTTTTCGAGCTACGCTCGAAGAGTCGAGCAATTCCGATCTGCTGCTGCACGTGATCGATGCCGCCGAACCTGACCGGATGCTGCAGATCGAGCAGGTGATGGTGGTGCTGGGCGAGATCGGGGCCCAGGACTTGCCGATCCTCGAGGTATACAACAAACTCGATTTGCTCGAAGGCGTGGAGCCGCAGATCCAGCGCGATGCCGACGGCAAACCGCAACGGGTCTGGCTGTCGGCCCGTGATGGCACCGGCCTCGACCTGCTCAAGCAGGCTGTGGCCGAGCTGTTGGGCAACGATCTGTTTGTCGGCACCTTGAAGTTGCCGCAACGTTTCGCCCGGTTGCGTGCGCAGTTTTTCGAGCTGGGGGCGGTGCAAAAAGAAGAACACGACGACGAAGGCGTCTGCCTATTGGCTGTTCGCCTGCCTCGGTCGGAGCTCAACCGGCTGGTCAGCCGGGAAGGGCTGCGGCCGATGGAGTTCATCGAACAACACACTTTGCAATAAAAGCCTGAGAAAGCTGTGTCAGGCATTCTGTAGCATTGGTCGGCGCGCCGTGGGTGCGTCTTTGCTTTATCAGATGGAGAGCGCTATGGCTTGGAATGAGCCGGGTGGCAACTCGAATAATCAGGATCCTTGGGGTGGCAAGCGTCGTAACAACGGCGACCGCAAGGGGCCGCCGGATCTCGACGAGGCCTTCCGAAAGCTGCAGGAAAGCCTGAACGGTTTGTTCGGTGGTGGTAAAAAACGCGGTGACGATGGTGGCGGTCGTCCGGGCAAGGGCGGCGGTTTCGGCCTGCTCGGCATCGGTCTGGTCGTGCTGGCGGCTGTCTGGTTGTACAGCGCGGTCTATGTCGTGGACGAGCAGGAGCAGGCCGTGGTGCTTCGCTTCGGCAAGTACTACGAGACGGTTGGGCCGGGCCTGAATATCTATTTCCCGCCGATCGACCAGAAGTACCTGGAAAACGTCACGCGTGAGCGGGCGTACACCAAGCAGGGCCAGATGCTGACCGAAGACGAGAACATCGTCGAAGTGCCGCTGACCGTGCAATACAAGATCACCAACCTGCAGGACTTCGTGCTGAACGTCGACCAGCCGGAAATCAGCCTGCAGCACGCGACCGAAAGTGCCTTGCGCCATGTGGTGGGTTCCACTGCCATGGACCAGGTGCTGACCGAAGGTCGTGAGCTGATGGCCAGCGAAATCAAGGAGCGCCTGCAGCGGTTCCTCGATACCTACCGCACGGGTATCGCCGTCACCCAGGTCAACGTCCAGAGCGCGGCAGCCCCGCGTGAGGTCCAGGAAGCCTTCGACGACGTGATCCGGGCCCGTGAAGACGAGCAGCGTTCGCGTAACCAGGCCGAAACCTATGCAAACGGAGTTGTGCCGGAAGCCCGTGGTCAGGCCCAGCGCATCATCGAGGATGCCAATGGTTACCGTGACGAGGTGGTCTCCCGTGCCAAGGGTGAGGCTGACCGCTTCACCAAGCTGGTAGCCGAGTATCGCAAGGCTCCAGAAGTCACCCGCGAGCGCCTGTACCTGGACACCATGCAGGAAGTCTTCAGCAACACCAGCAAGGTCCTCGTGACCGGCAACAAGAACGGCCAGAGCAATCTGCTGTACCTGCCGCTGGACAAGATGGTGGAGAGCGGGCGCAGCACCAGCAAGCCTGCGAGCAGCTCGGCAGCCGCCAGCAATGAAGCCAATGCCCGTGCGGCGGCGGACCTGCAGCAACAGCAAGCACGTACCAGGGAGAGTCGCTGATGAGCAATAAATCGCTGATCGCCCTTATTGTCGGTGTCGTCGTGGCGATCGCTGCCTGGAACTGCTTCTACATCGTGGCTCAGACCGAGCGTGCGGTGTTGCTGCAGTTTGGTCGCGTGGTCCAGGCTGATGTCCAGCCAGGGCTGCATGTGAAAGTGCCGTACGTCAACAAGGTGCGTAAGTTCGACGGTCGCCTGATGACGCTGGATGCACCGACGCAACGCTTCCTGACGCTGGAAAAGAAAGCCGTGATGGTAGACGCCTACGCCAAGTGGCGGGTGAAGGACGCAGAGCGCTTCTACACCGCGACCTCCGGTCTCAAGCAGATCGCCGACGAGCGTTTGTCCCGTCGTCTGGAGTCGGGCCTGCGTGACCAGTTCGGTAAGCGTACGCTGCATGAAGTCGTGTCCGGTGAGCGTGATGCGCTTATGGCCGACATCACCCGTTCGCTGAATGCGATGGCGGAAAAGGAGCTGGGTATCGAAGTGGTCGATGTCCGGGTCAAGGCCATCGACCTGCCGAAGGAAGTGAACCGCAGCGTGTTCGAGCGGATGAGCACCGAGCGTGAGCGTGAAGCCCGCGAGCACCGCGCCAAGGGTAACGAGCTGGCCGAGGGCATCCGTGCCGACGCCGATCGTCAACGCCGTGTGCTGCTGGCCGAAGCCTATCGTGAATCGGAAGAGGTCCGTGGTGATGGTGATGCCGAGGCCGCTTCGATCTACTCCAAGGCTTATGGTCAGGATCAGGAGTTCTACGCGTTCTACCGTAGCCTGCGTGCTTACCGTGAAAGCTTCGCGAGCAAATCTGACGTTCTGGTCCTGGACCCAAGCAGCGACTTCTTCCACTACCTGGAAAAGTCCAAGCCTTGATGCGACGTTGACCTGAGACGCTCCGCCCGGCGCCTAAAGCGTCGGGCGGGGTGATCCTTTGGGAAAACGTGTGTATGATGCGGCAGCCGGGAAATTCCCGGCTTTTTTGCGTCTGCACGTTCGATTGCGGTTCATAGGTGCAGGCGTCGGGTTGAACGACTCGACAGGTTTTTCGAGGGAAGTGCTGGGCGAGGCCGATTGCGGGCCATTCGTCACGTCGCTCTTGCGCGTTTTTTGCCCATGATGCGCGCCTGGCGCAGGCATTTTCTGCTTCACTCAAGGCCAGCCCGAAAGCTGGCCGCCCGGACCATAGGGGAATGGCGTAATGGCAACGGTAGATCGCTGGCTGCTGCCAGATGGCATCGAAGAAGTACTGCCACCGGAGGCTGCGCGTATCGAAGTAGCGCGTCGGCAGGTGTTGGATCTGTTCCAGAGTTGGGGTTACGAGTTCGTCGTTACCCCGCATATCGAGTACCTGGAATCTCTGCTCACGGGCGCGGGCCAGGACCTGGATCTGCGCACCTTCAAGGTGATCGACCCGCAGTCGGGCCGGCAGATGGGCTTTCGTGCCGACATCACGCCGCAAGTGGCACGCATCGACGCCCACACCCTGCGCCGTGAAGGTCCGAGCCGCCTGTGCTACGCCGGCAGTGTGTTGCATGCCCAGCCGCGTGCCTTGTCCTCTTCGCGCAGCCCGATCCAGTTGGGTGCCGAGTTGTATGGCGATGCCAGCCCGAGCAGCGATGTAGAAGTCATCAGCTTGATGTTGGCCATGCTGCAACTGGCTGACGTGCCGGATGTCCACATGGATCTGGGGCATGTTGGCATCTATCGCGGCTTGGCCCGTGCGGCCGGTTTGTCCGGCGAAGTGGAGCAACAGCTGTTCGATGCCCTGCAACGCAAGGCCATCGACGAAGTCATCAGCCTGACCGAGGGCCTGCCGGCCGATCTGTCGGGCATGCTGCGGGCGCTGGTGAACCTGTGCGGCGGGCGTGAAGTATTGGCTGCTGCCCGTGAGCGCCTGGCCCACGCGCCGGCGCCTGTGTTGGCGGCGCTGGACGACTTGCTGGCGATTGCCGAGCGTCTGTCGGTGCGCTTCCCCGAGTTGCCGCTGTATTTCGACCTGGGTGAGTTGCGCGGTTATCACTACCACACGGGTGTCGTGTTTGCCGTGTTCGTACCGGGTGTGGGCCAGTCCATCGCCCAGGGTGGCCGTTATGACGACATTGGTGCCGACTTTGGTCGTGCCCGTCCGGCGACCGGTTTCTCTACCGATTTGAAAACCCTGGTGACCCTGGGGCGTGCTGAAGTCGAGCTACCGTCTGGCGGTATCTGGATGCCTGACAGTACGGATGCGGCACTCTGGCAAGCAGTCTGCCAGTTGCGCAGTGAGGGTCAGCGTGTCGTCCAGGCCTTGCCTGGGCAGCCTTTGGTCGCCGCCGGTGAAGCGGGCTGCGACCGGCAATTGATTCAGCAGAACGGGCTTTGGCAAGTATTGCCGCTGGCTTCTTGAGTTTTCCTGCCGGCTGCGGCCGGCACCAAGTTTGCGCGAATGAGGACAAGTGTTATGGGTAAGAATGTCGTAGTCCTGGGCACCCAGTGGGGTGATGAGGGCAAAGGCAAGATCGTTGATCTGCTGACCGAACATGCTGCCGCCGTAGTGCGCTACCAGGGTGGCCACAACGCAGGTCACACCTTGGTGATCGACGGTGAAAAAACCGTCCTGCACCTGATTCCCTCGGGCGTGCTGCGCGAAGGCGTCCAGTGCCTGATCGGCAATGGTGTGGTGGTTGCTCCCGACGCTCTGCTGCGGGAAATCATCAAGCTGGAAGAAAAAGGCGTACCGGTGCGTGAGCGCCTGCGTATCAGCCCGTCCTGCCCGCTGATCCTGTCCTATCACGTCGCGCTGGACCAGGCCCGTGAAAAGGCCCGTGGCGAACTGAAGATCGGCACCACCGGTCGCGGTATCGGCCCGGCCTATGAAGATAAAGTAGCCCGTCGTGGCTTGCGCATCGGTGACCTGTTCCACCGTGAGCGTTTCGCCGCCAAACTGGGCGAGTTGCTGGACTACCACAACTTTGTCCTGGTCAATTACTACAAAGAACCGGCCATCGACTTCCAGAAAACCCTGGACGAGTGCATGGAGTACGCCGAGCTGCTCAAGCCGATGATGCTCGACGTCACTGCCGAGCTGCACGAGCTGCGCCGCGCCGGCAAGGACATCATGTTCGAAGGTGCTCAGGGTTCGCTGCTGGACATCGACCACGGTACCTACCCGTACGTCACCAGTTCCAACACCACCGCCGGCGGCATCGCCACCGGTTCGGGTTTCGGCCCGATGTATCTGGACTACATCCTGGGTATCACCAAGGCCTATACCACTCGCGTGGGTTCGGGGCCGTTCCCGACTGAGCTGTTCGACGACGTCGGTGCCTTCCTGGCCAAGCGTGGCCACGAGTTCGGCGCTACCACCGGCCGTGCCCGTCGTTGTGGCTGGTTCGATGCTGTCATTCTGCGTCGCGCCATCGACGTCAACAGTATTTCGGGTCTGTGTCTGACCAAGCTGGACGTGCTGGACGGCCTGGAAACCATCAACATCTGCGTGGGCTACAAGAACCAGGACGGCGCCGTCATCGACGCACCGACCGACGCCGACAGCTACATCGGCCTGGAGCCGGTGTACGAGCAGATGCCAGGCTGGACCGAATCGACCGTGGGCGCCAAGACCCTGGAAGATCTGCCAGTGGCGGCCCGTAACTACATCAAGCGCGTCGAAGAGCTGGTCGGTGCGCCGATCGACATTATTTCGACGGGGCCGGACCGCAACGAAACCATCGTTCTGCGTCACCCATTCGCCTGATAACGCGTTGATATAAAACACAAAGGTCCCTCGTTCGGGGCCTTTGTCGTATCTGCCTGTCGAACGGCACGACCTTTGCTACACATCGTTAACAATAAGTACTTCATTGAAGTGCCATCAATTTAATGGCGTTTAGTAGAGGGATTCCCCTGTGTCGGCCGTTCTCTCACTGTTACAAAGCCGTCTATTGCGGCCTGTGTTCGTTACCCTGGGTATCGCCCTTTTGGTGCAAGTGCTCGTGGCTGTCGCGCTGACCCGAAGCACGGTCACCGCGTTGGAGGTCGAACTAGGGGCCCGGCTGGGGGGTGATAGTCAGAAATTGTCTGGCGAGCTGGAGCAGGCCGGACGTGAGGTCACCTCAAGCCTGGACAGTTTGTCTGTCAGTACTCGTCAGCGCCTCACCGTCGGTTTGTCGACGCGTCTGAAGGACGAGCAAGCGCAGTTGCGCACGACGCTCGAGAAATCGCTCAAGGATTCCGCCAATGATATGGCGCAGCTCCTGGCCTCGGTCTCGCCACGCGCCATGTGGGACAGCGACATACCGGCCCTCTCCGAATTCGCCCGCCGGGCCCAGCGCAATCCCAATGTACTGTTCGTTATTTATGACGACGCTAACGGTGAGCACCTGACCCGCTACCTGAATCGGCAAAACCCGATCAACAAGGCGCTGCTGGAAAAAGGCAAGGGTGAGCGGGCGTTGGACAAAGTGCTGGATGCGGCGAAGAATGACCCGTCGGTGTATTACCTCGAAGCCTCGATCAGCCCCAACGGCGTCGAGATCGGTAAAGTCTTGATGGGGGTTTCCACGGCCACCGTTGAAACTGACCTGAAGGCGCTTGACCAGCGCTTCTCGGCCTTGATTGCCAGCGGTGACCAGTTGGTCGGCGACAGCCTCAAGGGGGCGGCTGCCGACAGCGCCACCGCCATGCGCGGTCGCCTGGAGTCGGCCCAGGTCACCGCCACGCAGATGCAGGCCAACACCGCCAGTACCGTGCAAGAATCGGCAGGCACTTTGCGCTGGCGTATCGGCCTGGGGTTGGCGTTGGTGGGCCTCGGTGTGCTGGTCCTGCTGGCCGTGGTGCTGGGGCGTCGGGTGGTCAATCGCTTGAAGTTGCTGATCGCGGCCATGAACGACCTGGCGGCAGGCGAGGGTGACCTGACCAAGCGTGTGCAAATCAATAGCAAGGACGAAATCGGCGACATGGCGTCAGCGGTCAATCGCTTTGTGGATAAATTGCAACCCATCGTGCGCGAGGCGGGCGATGTGGCCCAGCGTACCGGTGTGGAGATTGGTGCGATGACCTTGCGCAACTCTGGTGCCGATGCGGCTGCCGGGATGCAGCGTGATGAAGTGGCCGAGAGCCTGCGTGCGCTGTCGCAAATGGCTGATGAGGCTCAATCGGAAAGCCAGGCGATGCAGGCGGCCTTGCAGCAGGTCGTGGAGATTCGCCAGGCCACCGATGAAAACACCCGCACTTCGGCCAAGGTCGGTGGCTTGATCGAGGCGTTGGCCGGGCAGGTAGACACTGGGGCGAAAGTGATCGAGCGGCTGGCGCAGCAGAGCGAGCAGATCGAAGTGGTACTGACGGTGATTCACGGCATTGCCGAGCAGACTAACTTGTTGGCCTTGAACGCGGCCATTGAGGCGGCGCGGGCCGGGGAAACCGGGCGTGGGTTTGCCGTGGTGGCGGATGAGGTGCGGGCCTTGGCGAGCAAGACCCAAAGCTCAACGGGCGATATCCAGGCGCATATCGTGGCCTTGCAGCAGGGGGCTCGCGAGGCGGTGGCCGCTATCGGCCAGGCCGGGCGCCAGGCCAGCGAAGGCTTGGTGGTGCTGCGCGACAGCGCGCGGTTGCAGCAGTCGGTGCAGGCCTCCGTAGAGCAGGTGCATGCGGCCATCGGCCTGGCGACTCAGGCCGCGGCTCATCAGGCCCAGGGCGCGCAAGCGGTGCGTGGGCGGGTGGAAACCATCCATGCTCAGGCCGAGAAAGCGGCTCAGGCCGTGGTTGAGACCACCGCCAGCGGCAAGGTGCTCGACACCCTGGCGGCGCAGTTGAAGGCAAGCCTGGGGCAGTTCCGGGCCTGATCAGGCGGCTGGGCAGGCCTCATTGCGAGCAAGTTCGTGGTGAGGTTTGTAGGCGTCTGCGATCTTTTGATCTTTCACTCGCGATTCAATCGCCTGGAGAAAGATCGCAGCCTCGTTGTGCTTGGCAGTGCCTACGGCTCGTGTTTGGCGGGAGAGGGGGTAAGGAGGCCAGAAACGCAAAAACCCGCTTTCGCGGGTTTCTGTGAGCTTCAAGGCTGTAACCTCGAAGTTTGAATTGGTGCCCAGAAGAAGACTCGAACTTCCACGACCTTGCGGTCACCAGCACCTGAAGCTGGCGTGTCTACCAATTTCACCATCTGGGCAATATCTTCAGCGTAGCCGCTGTTGATGTGGCGCACTATACGGAGCGCGTTTTGATCTGTAAACCCCTGTTTTTGTTTTAGTAATTTCCAGACGCTATTGCAGGGGGCAAAAATGCAAAAACCCGCTTTCGCGGGTTTTTGTTGAGCTTACAGGCCATTGACCTGTTGCTCGAAATTGGTGCCCAGAAGAAGACTCGAACTTCCACGACCTTGCGGTCACCAGCACCTGAAGCTGGCGTGTCTACCAATTTCACCATCTGGGCAGTATCGACATCGTGTGTGCGTCGTCGATGGCGCGCACTATACGGAGCGTCTTTTTAACTGTAAACCCCTTCTGAGAAAAAAACCGCTAAATTTCACGAGTGGCGCTTTTCCGGGCTTCAAAGGCAGGTCAAAAGACTTTAGAAAAGCAATCGGCTGCTTGAAATTTCCCGTTTCATTACGCCTATGCCAAACTAACCCGCATATAGACAAGGTGAAAACTCTCTAATGGCCGATTGGCAGTCCCTCGATCCCGAGGCCGCTCGTGAAGCGGAAAAATATGAAAACCCTATCCCTAGCCGCGAACTGATCCTGGCGCATCTCGCCGATCGGGGGTCGCCTGCTAGCCGCGAGCAGTTGGTCGAAGAGTTCGGTCTGACCACCGAGGACCAGCTCGAAGCCCTGCGCCGCCGTCTGCGTGCCATGGAGCGCGACGCTCAACTGATCTATACCCGGCGCGGCACCTATGCGCCGGTGGACAAGCTCGACCTGATCCTGGGGCGCATTGCCGGTCACCGTGACGGCTTCGGTTTCCTGATCCCGGACGACGGCAGCGACGATCTGTTCATGAGCCCGGCGCAAATGCGCCTGGTGTTCGATGGTGACCGGGCCCTGGCCCGCGTGTCCGGCCTGGATCGCCGTGGTCGTCGTGAAGGCGTGATCGTCGAAGTGGTGTCCCGTGCCCACGAGTCCATCGTCGGCCGTTACTTCGAAGAAGGTGGTATCGGTTTTGTTGTGCCGGATAACCCGAAGGTTCAGCAGGAAGTGCTGATTACCCCGGGCCGTAATGGCGCTGCCAAGGTTGGTCAGTTCGTCGAGGTGAACATCACCCACTGGCCAACGGCGCGCTTCCAGCCACAGGGCGATATCGTTGAAGTGGTCGGCAACTACATGGCGCCGGGCATGGAGATCGACGTCGCGCTGCGCACCTACGACATTCCTCACGTCTGGCCCGAGGCTGTGCTCAAGGAAGCCGCCAAGCTCAAGCCGGAAGTTGAAGAGAAAGATAAAGAAAAACGCATCGACCTGCGCCATCTGCCATTCGTCACTATCGACGGTGAAGACGCCCGGGACTTTGATGATGCGGTCTATTGCGAAGCAAGGCCTGGCAAGCTGCGCCTGTTCTCCGGCGGTTGGAAGTTGTTCGTCGCGATTGCCGACGTGTCCAGCTACGTGAAGATCGGTTCGGCCCTGGATAACGAAGCCCAGGTGCGCGGCAACTCCGTATATTTCCCTGAACGCGTGATCCCGATGCTGCCTGAGCAGCTGTCCAACGGGCTGTGCTCGCTGAATCCGAAAGTTGACCGTTTGGCCATGGTGTGCGAGATGACCATCTCCAAAGCCGGCGAAATGACCGACTACCAGTTCTACGAAGCGGTGATCCACTCCCAGGCGCGCCTGACTTACAACAAGGTCAGCACCATCCTGGAAACGCCGAAGACCAGTGAGGCCAAGGCCCTGCGTACTGAATACGCTGGCGTGGTGCCGCACCTCAAGCAACTGTACTCGCTGTACAAGGTGCTGCTGGGCGCCCGTCACGTGCGTGGCGCGATCGATTTTGAGACCCAGGAAACCCGGATTGTCTTCGGTTCCGAGCGCAAGATCGCCGCAATCACCCCGACGACCCGTAACGATGCGCACAAGCTGATCGAAGAGTGCATGCTGGCGGCTAACGTGGCCACCGCGGAGTTCCTCAAGAAGCACGAGATTCCTGCGTTGTACCGCGTGCACGACGGCCCGCCGCCGGAACGTCTGGAAAAACTGCGCGCCTTCCTCGGCGAACTCGGCCTGTCCCTGCACAAAGGCAAGGATGGCCCGACGCCGAAGGACTACCAGGCACTGCTGGCCAACATCAAGGATCGTCCGGATTACCATGTGATCCAGACCGTGATGCTGCGCTCCCTGAGTCAGGCGGTGTACAGCGCCGACAACCAGGGTCACTTTGGTTTGAATTACGAGGCGTACACCCACTTCACCTCGCCGATCCGCCGCTACCCGGACCTGCTCACGCACCGCGCGATCCGCAGCGTGATCCATTCCAAGCAGAACACCCCGCACGTCAAGCGCGCCGGTGCCATGACCATTCCGAAGGCACGGATCTATCCGTACGACGAAGCGGCCCTGGAGCAGTTGGGCGAGCAGTGCTCCATGAGCGAACGCCGCGCCGACGAAGCCACCCGCGACGTGGTGAACTGGCTCAAGTGCGAGTTCATGAAAGACCGCGTGGGCGAGTCGTTCCCGGGCGTGATCACTGCTGTGACCGGCTTTGGTTTGTTTGTCGAGCTGACCGACATCTACGTCGAGGGCCTGGTGCACGTCACCGCCTTGCCGGGCGATTACTACCACTTTGATCCTGTGCACCACCGCCTGGCGGGCGAGCGCACCGGTCGCAGCTTCCGCCTGGGCGACACCGTGGAAGTGCAGGTCATGCGCGTCGATCTCGATGAGCGCAAGATCGACTTCGGAATGCCTGACAAGCCCGCCGAAGCGCCGGCTGGTCGTAAAAAACGTGGCAGCGAGAGCGCAGCGCCTGCGACCAAGGGTAAAGGGGCTCCTGCAAAAAACGCAGAGCGTGAGCCAGCCAAGGCGGCCGGTCGCCGTTCGCCTGCCAAGGACAAGGCCCCCGAAGCCTATCGCCCCAGCGACGCAGCGGCGAAAAACGCCGAACTGCGCAAGAGTCGCGAGTTGAAGCAGCAGTTGCTCAACGAAGCCAAAAGCGGTGGTAAAGCGGCGCCTGGGGGAAAGTCCCACGGGACGGAAAAGCCGTCGAGCAAGCCAAGTAAACACCGTAAAGGCCCGCCAAAAGCGGGTTCGGCCCCTGCGAAAAGCGGCGGGTCGCGCAAACCTAAGGCCAAGTCATGAGTCTGGAAAAAATCTACGGCGTGCACGCTGTAGAAGCGCTGCTGCGTCACCACCCTAAGCGTGTCAAGCAAGTGTGGTTGGCGG
The DNA here is from genome assembly GCF_963970515.1 of Pseudomonas sp. RL_5y_Pfl2_73. NCBI lineage: Bacteria > Pseudomonadati > Pseudomonadota > Gammaproteobacteria > Pseudomonadales > Pseudomonadaceae > Pseudomonas > Pseudomonas sp. RL_5y_Pfl2_73. Next base: position 98,183 of record NZ_CAXAPD010000006.1, read on the forward strand.
AAGGTCGCAGCGAGCCGCGTGTGCAAGCGCTGGTCGAGCTGGCCACTCAAAACAAGGTTGCCATCGGCCAGGCCGAGCGTCGTGAAATGGACGTGTGGGTAGAAGGCGTTCACCAGGGTGTGGTGGCGGACGTAAGTCCGAGCCAGGTCTGGGGCGAGGCGATGCTCGACGAACTGCTCGATCGCAGCGAAGGCGCCCCCCTGCTGCTGGTGCTGGACGGCGTGACCGACCCGCATAACCTCGGCGCCTGCTTGCGTTCGGCGGATGCAGCTGGTGCGTTGGCGGTCATCGTGCCTAAAGACAAGTCGGCAACCTTGACGCCGGTGGTGCGTAAAGTTGCCTGCGGCGCGGCGGAAGTGATTCCGCTGGTGGCGGTGACCAACCTGGCACGCACCCTGGAAAAACTCCAGCAGCGCGGCTTGTGGGTGGTCGGCACGGCGGGCGAGGCCGAGGTCAGTATTTACAATCAGGACCTGACGGGGCCGACGATCCTGATCATGGGTGCCGAAGGCAAGGGCATGCGCCGCCTGACCCGCGAACACTGCGATTACCTGGTCAAGCTGCCGATGGCCGGCAGCGTCAGCAGCCTCAACGTTTCGGTGGCCACGGGCGTGTGCCTGTTCGAAGCGCAGCGCCAGCGCAGCGTCAAGGCTGTCGCCAAAAAGCCCTGACATACCCTTGTAGGAGCTGACGAGTTCAACGAGGCTGCGATCTTGTCCCTGACACTTGAGTCTCAAGCGAAAGATCAAGATCAAAAGATCGCAGCCTTCGGCAGCTCCTACAATTGTTCAGCTTCGCAATCGTCAGTGGTTGTTCAAATAATCGCCAATTGCCTTGCGCCTCCCTCGGCCCTTCTCTACAATTGCGCCCCTTGCTGTGATGGCAGGCACTTATGTGTCTAGCGTCCACAAGTCCATAAGTGTCATTCACTCCTTGTCTGACCGTTTTTGAGCGGCAGGCTACAACCCGTAAGGAGCATTCATGCGTCATTACGAAATCATCTTTTTGGTCCACCCGGATCAAAGCGAGCAAGTCGGCGGCATGGTTGAGCGTTACACCAAGCTGATCGAAGAAGACGGCGGCAAAATCCACCGTCTGGAAGATTGGGGCCGTCGTCAACTGGCCTACGCAATCAACAATGTTCACAAGGCTCACTACGTGATGCTGAACGTTGAGTGCACTGGCAAGGCCCTGGCCGAGCTGGAAGACAACTTCCGCTACAACGATGCAGTGATCCGTAACCTGGTCATCCGTCGCGAAGAAGCCGTCACCGGCCAATCCGAGATGCTCAAGGCTGAAGAAAACCGCAGTGAGCGCCGTGAGCGTCGCGACCGTCCTGAGCACTCTGACAGCGCCGATGGCGATGACAGCGATAGCGACAGCGACAACAGCGATAACGCTGACGAGTAATCCACGGACCTTTTAAGGAGCCAATCACATGGCACGTTTCTTCCGTCGTCGTAAATTCTGCCGCTTCACCGCTGAAGACGTGAAAGAGATCGATTACAAAGATCTCAACACTCTGAAAGCCTACGTATCCGAGACCGGCAAAATCGTTCCAAGCCGCATCACCGGTACCAAAGCTCGTTATCAGCGTCAGCTGGCCACCGCTATCAAGCGCGCCCGCTTCCTGGCCCTGCTGGCCTACACCGACAGCCACGGCCGCTGAGACCGGGCAGTCGACGAGTAGTAAGGGATTGAATGCATGCGCGCCTTAGCTGACTTCATCATGCGGGGACGCGTGCAGGCCACGTTGGTTGTGGCCGGATCCGCGGCATTGCCGCTGTTGTTCTGGTTGAGTGCCGCCGCTGGGTGCCTTGTGCTCCTGCGGCGCGGTTCGGACGCCTTGAGCGTCCTGGGTATCGGGTTGTTGTCAGCGTTGGTGAGCTGGTATTTCCTGAAGGACCCGACAACACTTCTGGTGTTGCTCGGGGCTTGTGGCCTGGCGTTGGTTCTGCGCGCCGGACATACCTGGAATCGCGTGCTGCTGTGCAGCGTGGCCGTGGGGTTGTTGTGTGCGGTGAGCCTGGGAACTGTATTCAGTTCCTTCATCGAGTCACTGGCGCAGACGTTCGAACACGTCCTGCCGCTGGCGATGGGTGAGGTCTACGAGACATTCTCGGCAGACCAGAAGGCGTTTCTCACCGCCCTGAGCGCTCCGCTGATGATCATCTCGATAGCGTCTTCGCTGCAGATCTTTAGCGTGCTGTGCCTGATTCTTGGGCGCTATTGGCAGGCGTCGTTGTATAACCCCGGTGGTTTCGGTCGCGAATTTCGCGCCATCCGATTCCCCAAGCGCGTGGCGCTGTCACTGCTGGCCGTCATGTGTGTTGCTCCGTTTTTCGGGCTGCATGCACTGATCCTGTTGCCGTTGTGCAGTGTACCGCTGGTCTTCGCCGGCCTGGCCCTGATTCACGGGCTGGTGGCGCAGAAGCGACTGGCTACGTTCTGGCTGGTGGGGATGTACGTGACGTTGTTGCCTTTCATGCACTTGCTCGGTCCGTTACTCGTGGTCATGGCCATCGTTGACAGCCTGATTGATTTTCGCGGTCGTATGGCGCCGAAAGACGCCGACAACGCGAACGGTGAAGGTTAAAAGTTAGAGGATTTTCACATGCAACTGATCCTTCTGGAAAAAGTCACCAACCTGGGCAACCTGGGTGACAAAGTAAACGTTAAGGCCGGTTACGGCCGTAACTACCTGCTGCCTTACGGCAAAGCCACCGCTGCGACCGCTGCCAACCTGGCTGCGTTCGAAGAGCGTCGTGCTGAGCTGGAAAAAGCTGCCGCAGACCGTAAAACCTCGGCTGAAAGCCGTGCTGCCCAACTGGCTGAGCTGGAAGTGACCATCACTGCCACCGCTGGCGACGAAGGCAAGCTGTTCGGTTCGATCGGTACTCACGACATCGCTGATGCACTGACCGCCTCCGGCGTTGAAGTTGCGAAAAGCGAAGTTCGTCTGCCGAACGGCACCATCCGCAACGTAGGCGAATTCGACGTAGCTGTGCACCTGCACTCCGAAGTTGAAGCCACCGTACGCGTTGTCGTGGTAGCAGCCTAAGCAACACCTGTCGGCTGGCACCCTCGGGTGCTTGCCGGTAACATCGGGCACGATCCTGTTTACAGGTCGTGCCCTTTGTCTTTCTGCAATTCCTGATTTTCATAACCAGAAGTGGCCATGAACGAAATCACCGCTCCCGAGCAATATGATCTGCAAACCGCTGCCCTGAAGGTGCCTCCGCATTCCATCGAGGCCGAACAGGCCGTGCTCGGTGGCCTGATGCTGGACAACAACGCCTGGGAACGCGTGCTCGATCAGGTCTCCGATGGCGATTTCTACCGGCATGACCACCGCCTGATTTTCCGTGCGATCGCCAAGCTGGCCGATCAGAACATGCCGATCGACGTCGTGACCCTGGCCGAGCAATTGGACAAGGAAGGGCAGACGTCTCAGGTTGGTGGCCTCGGTTACCTGGGCGAACTGGCGAAAAACACGCCGTCGGTCGCCAACATCAAGGCTTACGCGCAGATCGTGCGCGAGCGGGCGACCTTGCGCCAATTGATCGGCATCAGCACCGAGATCGCCGACAGCGCTTTCAACCCCGAAGGCCGCACCGCCGCCGAGATTCTTGACGAAGCCGAACGGCAGATCTTCCAGATCGCCGAAGCCCGCCCGAAAACCGGCGGCCCGGTCAGCGTCAACGACCTGCTGACCAAGGCCATCGACCGTATCGACACCTTGTTCAATACTGACAACGCCATTACCGGCCTGTCCACCGGCTACACCGACCTCGACGAGAAGACCAGCGGCCTGCAGCCGTCCGACCTGATTATTGTCGCCGGCCGTCCGTCCATGGGAAAAACCACCTTTGCGATGAACCTGGTGGAAAACGCCGTGCTGCGCAGCGAAAAGGCGGTCCTGGTGTACTCCCTCGAGATGCCAGGCGAATCGCTGATCATGCGTATGCTCTCGTCCCTGGGGCGTATCGACCAGACCAAGGTTCGTTCCGGCCAACTGGAAGACGACGACTGGCCGCGCCTCACCTCGGCGGTCAACCTGCTCAACGACCGCAAGCTGTTCATCGACGATACGGCTGGTATCAGTCCATCGGAAATGCGCGCCCGGACCCGTCGCCTGGTGCGTGAGCACGGTGAGGTCGGGTTGATCATGATCGACTACCTGCAACTGATGCAGATCCCCGGTTCCAGCGGCGACAACCGGACCAACGAGATTTCCGAAATCTCCCGTTCCCTCAAGGCCCTGGCCAAGGAATTCAACTGCCCGGTGGTGGCGCTTTCCCAGTTGAACCGTTCCCTGGAACAGCGCCCCAACAAGCGTCCGGTGAACTCCGACTTGCGGGAATCCGGAGCGATCGAGCAGGACGCCGACGTCATCATGTTCGTGTACCGCGACGAGGTGTATCACCCCGAGACGGAGCACAAGGGCATCGCCGAAATCATCATCGGCAAGCAGCGGAACGGCCCGATCGGCTTCATCCGCCTGGCGTTCATCGGTAAATACACCCGGTTCGAGAACCTGGCGCCGGGTAGCTACAATTTTGACGACGACGAGTAAGTTCTTCGTCGTCTGATCCGGCCTCATCGTCGGAACGCCGCCCGGAGCAAGCTCGCTCCCACCTTGGAATGCACTCCTCTGTGGGGGCGAGCCTGCTCGCGAAAGGTGCACCACCAATTTCCGACCATAGCCGTCGGAATTGGTTATTTTTTGTGCTATATTCCGCGCCCGCGATTTTTCATCTTTTATACCGGTTATCGACATGCAAGCAGCCAAGCCGTTATTTGACTATCCCAAGTACTGGGCCGAGTGTTTCGGCCCGGCGCCGTTCCTGCCCATGAGCAGGGAGGAGATGGATCAGCTCGGCTGGGATTCGTGCGACATCATCATCGTGACCGGTGATGCCTACGTCGATCACCCGTCGTTCGGCATGGCGATCATTGGCCGTTTGCTGGAAGCCCAGGGCTTTCGCGTCGGGATCATTGCCCAGCCGAACTGGCAGTCCAAAGACGACTTCATGAAGCTTGGCGAGCCCAACCTGTTTTTCGGTGTCGCGGCCGGCAACATGGACTCGATGATCAACCGCTACACCGCCGACAAGAAAATTCGCTCCGATGACGCCTACACCCCAGGTGGCATGGCGGGCAAACGGCCGGACCGTGCGAGCCTGGTCTACAGCCAGCGCTGCAAGGAAGCCTACAAGCATGTGCCGATCGTGCTTGGCGGTATCGAAGCATCGCTGCGGCGTATCGCTCACTACGATTACTGGCAGGACCGGGTGCGCAACTCGATCCTGATCGACGCCTGCGCCGATATCCTGCTCTACGGCAACGCCGAGCGGGCGATTGTCGAAGTCGCCCAGCGCCTGTCCTACGGCCACAAGATCGAAGACATCACCGACGTGCGCGGCACGGCGTTCATCCGTCGTGACACGCCGAAAGACTGGTACGAAGTCGACTCCACGCGCATCGACCGCCCGGGCAGGATCGACAAGATCATCAACCCGTATGTGAACACCCAGGACACTCAAGCTTGCGCCATCGAGCAGGAAAAAGGGTCGACTTTTTCAAGTGCAGAAGACCCGAGCGAAGCCAAGGTCGTGCAGATCCTGGCGAGCCCGAAAATGACCCGCGACAAAACCGTGATCCGTCTGCCATCGGTGGAAAAGGTTCGTGGCGATGCGGTGCTCTACGCCCACGCCAACCGCGTGCTTCACCTGGAAACCAACCCAGGCAATGCCCGCGCCCTGGTGCAGAAGCACGGCGAAGTCGATGTCTGGTTCAACCCGCCGCCCATTCCGATGACCACCGAAGAAATGGACTACGTGTTTGGCATGCCTTACGCACGTGTCCCCCACCCGGTGTACGGCAAGGAGAAGATCCCGGCCTACGAGATGATCCGTTTCTCGGTGAACATCATGCGTGGCTGCTTCGGTGGCTGCACCTTCTGCTCGATCACCGAGCACGAAGGCCGGATCATCCAGAACCGTTCCGAAGAGTCGATCATTCGCGAGATCGAAGAGATCCGCGACAAGGTCCCCGGTTTCACCGGGGTCATTTCCGACCTCGGCGGTCCGACCGCGAACATGTACCGCATCGCCTGCAAGAGCCCGGAAATCGAATCCGCGTGCCGCAAGCCGTCGTGTGTGTTCCCCGGCATCTGCCCGAACCTGAACACTGACCATTCTTCGCTGATCCAGCTGTACCGCAGCGCCCGGGCCTTGCCTGGGGTGAAGAAGATCCTGATCGCCTCCGGCCTGCGTTACGACCTGGCGGTCGAGTCGCCGGAATACGTCAAGGAGCTGGTGACCCACCACGTTGGCGGTTACCTGAAGATCGCTCCGGAGCACACCGAGGAAGGCCCGCTCAACCAGATGATGAAGCCGGGCATCGGCAGCTATGACAAATTCAAGCGGATGTTCGAGAAGTACACCAAGGAAGCCGGAAAAGAGCAGTACCTGATTCCGTACTTCATCGCCGCCCACCCGGGCACCACCGACGAAGACATGATGAACCTGGCGCTGTGGCTCAAGGGCAACGGTTTCCGGGCGGACCAGGTGCAGGCGTTCTATCCGTCGCCGATGGCCACGGCCACCGCCATGTACCACTCGGGCAAGAACCCGCTGCGCAAGGTCACCTACAAGAGCGACGCGGTGACCATCGTCAAGAGCGAGGAGCAGCGCCGCCTGCACAAGGCCTTCCTGCGTTATCACGACCCCAAGGGTTGGCCGATGCTGCGCGAAGCGCTGACCCGCATGGGCCGCGCCGACCTGATCGGGCCGGGCAAGAACCAATTGATTCCGTTGCACCAGCCGGCCACCGACAGCTACCAGAGCGCCCGTCGCAAGAACTCGACGCCAGCCGGCAGCCATAAGGTAGGCAAGGAAACCACCAAGATCCTGACCCAGCACACCGGCCTGCCGCCGCGGGCCAGCGACGGTGGCAACCCGTGGGACAAGCGCGAGCAGGCCAAGGCCGCGGCATTCGCCCGCAACCAGCAGGCCGCCAAGGAACGCAAGGACGCCGCCAAGGGCAAGGGCCCGAAACCGGCGCGCAAGCCTGTCGTGCCGCGCTGATCGCCTAGCCGCCTCGCCAAACGCCAGCCTAAGTGCTGGCGTTTTGCTTTCTAGCGGCGGTGCTGGCCGTTTGTTATCGTGGCGCCCGCCAATTCCCGTCAATAGGCACAACAACGCCGGACACATCGCTCTTGTGGCGAGGGGATTTAGCGAAACGTCGCACCGCCCCGCTGGGCTGCGCAGCAGCCCCATACAGGCTTAGCACAATCAGCCTGACCCACCGAGGTGGCAGATATTTAGGGCTGCTTCGCAGCCCAGCGGGGCGGTGCGACGTTTCGCTAAATCCCCTCGCCACAGGTTCAGTGTGGATAACGTCTCACCCTCCGATTCTCAAGGACGATTCATATGAGCACTCCATTACCCGGCATCGGCATGGACAACAGCATCTCTCAGATGATGGCCCGTCGCCGTATCGAAAGCCAACTCAACCTGCCGCGCCTGTTTGCTGCCATTGACGCCGATCCCGGTATCGTCGGCGCCGGTGTGGTGTACATCGATGCTGAATTCAATGTAGTGACCCTGCGTGAATTCAAGCCGATCTGTAGCATCAAGCCCAAGCGGATCATTTTGCGTGAGGCGCAGAAATACATCGCGCCGGAGCAGTTCGCGCAACAGGTACAGAGCAATCCTCGTGAGTCGCGATTAGTGGGGGAGGCGGTCAATACCACGCTATCTTGCGCAGGAGCGGTGTTGGGCTGGATTGTCGTGCTCAGTGGCACGATTGCGGTTCCCTTCAGCGCGGGAGCCAGTTCTGTCGTGGTTGCTCTGGGGTATACCGCAGCGGTTGCTAGCTCTGCGCAGTGCGTTATCGGAGTTATACGAACAGGGGCTGAAGTGACCAACCCGCAAATCAATGACAAATTGGACAGCGAGGAGTGGTACCAATACGCTTCTATCGGTCTAGATGCAGCCTCATTATTGGGAGTCGGGGCTTCTGCCTTAACTACCATAAAACTGGTAAAGGTGACGAAGGCCACCACCGGCAAAAGTCTGCGTGAGATTCTGCGTGGTCTGAATCGCCAAGAGCGGGCGAAGTTGACCAAAGAATTGCTAAGTATCAATGACCCACGGCTGACACCGAAAATGCTTAAGCTCAAACAGCTTGCTGGGGAGTTGCCCAAACGTTTCACGCCGACCCAGCTCAAGCACGCTACGGTTACTCAGATCAAAGACTCCTTAGGGGCGACAATCGGCCTGACCGGCAGCAGCTTGTCGGGAAATGTTAAGACTATTGCCGTCGGCTTGTACGAAGAGTTGGAGGAGTAATGGACGATTTGAGTTTGCCGCGTTTTCTTGCGCGTTACTTACCTACCTTTATTGGCGGCGTTTTTTCGGTGCTGTTTTCAGTGGGCTGTGCTGTTCCCTTACTGGTGATGTTCTATTTGTCTGGGGTGTCAGTCGGTGAGCAAGCGACTTGGTCGGTATTGGGAGGAACGGCTGCCACCTTGGTCGTGGTGCATTGCAATTTCATGGTGATGCGGGGACGGCCACAGTGGGTGTGGGGACTGGTCGGAGTACTGGTTCTATGTCTGTTGAGCGTGTTACCGACCATTGAGGGGCGCCCACACAAAGTCATCTATGTGATGGCTGTATTATTTCCGCTCCTGGGTCTGCTATTGCTCAACAGCAAACGCCACCGGGAGATGCGGAGCAAACTGGTAGAAATCCGCCGCCAGCGCGAACTCATCATCCAGGCCGCCAAGGCCTCGCGCCGGCGGCGCTGAGTCGAATCGCGCTGTCCGCGCCGCATTTATGTGCATTGCTTTGCAGATGAATTCGGGCTTCGCGCGGTGTTAGTGCTCTATGGCCTTGGCGGGTAGACAAAGAAAGTGTCCGGCCTGCCTGCAGTGTAGGAGCTGTCGAGCGAAGCGAGGCTGCGATCTTTACCCAGGCACTTGAATCTCAAGCGAAAGATCAAAAGGTCAAAAGATCGCAGCCTTCGGCAGTTCCTACAGGGCACAGCGCAGCGAGCGCAAGGTTCAGTGTGGATAAAATCTCACCCTCCGATTCTCAAGGACGATTCATTTGAGCACACCGTTACCCGGCATCGGCATGGACAACAGCATCTCCCAGATGTTGGCCGCCGCCGCATTGAAAGCCAAATCAACCTGCCGCGGTTGTTCGCCGTCATTGATGCCGATCCAGCGCTACACACCCACTCAGCTTAGGCATGGCACTGTTACTCAGATACAGGATTCTCTGGGCGCGGCATTGGGGTTCGCCGGCAGCGCCATATCTGGCAATGTCAAAACCATTGCGGTTGGCTTGTATGAGGAGATGGAGTAATGGAGCAGAACCAGACTATCCGTAGTTTCCTGGTACGTTACCTTTTTGTTTTCATGGGAGTCATTTTTGCGGGCTGCTTCGCTGCTTCGCTGCTTCGGCGATGGTATCGTTAGCGATGAGTACTTATTTTCGAGCTGTCCCAGTGGATATCAGGGCGACTTCCGGGTGGGCGGCGACCGTTATCATCGCCATGGTCATCGTGCACAGCAACTATTTGATCGTTCGAGGGCGACCTTGGTGCGCATGGGTCATGGTCGCCGTACTTGCTGCTTGCTTGCTAACCGTTTTGCCGACTATCCAATATGATCCCCACAAGTTTGTTTATGCGGAGGGGGTGTTTTGGCCCTTGCTTGGTGTGTTGCTGCTCAGTAGCAAACGTCACCGGGAAATGCGTGCTCGACTTTTGGAGATCCGCCACGAACGTCAGCGGATCAAGCGTGAGACCAGGCAGCAGAGCCGATCAAGCTAATGCGCGGGGGGGGTAGTTGATGGACCGCAAGTATTCATTGAACGCGTTCCTTGCTCAGTATTTTCCAACCTTCATATGCGCTTTTTTTCTAGCCTGTTTTGCGGTTTCCGCTTCGATTTCATTGGCCTCAAGTACTTATTTTCGAGGCGATCCTGAGCGGGCTAAATATTCTTTTCTGATTGCACTGGTGCTATCTCTGCTCTTGGCGTTGAGTCATTTCTTCATGATCAGAGGGCGGTCGTGGGGTGTTCGGGCCATCGTTGTGTTCTATCTCGTTTGCCTCTTCATTGTCCTTCCCACCTACGGCTATAGACCGCATCCCGTTGCCTATGTGACTGGGTTGTTGTTCCCGTTGCTGGGGTTGCTATTGCTCAATAGCAAACGCCATCGAGAGATGCGTCAAAAACTATTGGAGTTACGCAATGAGCGTATCGCGACAAGGTCTGCCACCCGGCAGCGGAAAAAAATGAAAGGACGCTAGATGAAAAGCCATCCGAATTTCATCGATTTCATGAGGCGCTACTTTCCAACCTTCATTGCAGCAATCTTCGTGGCGAAAATATCGTTTCTGTTTGCCCTCTTTGCTCTGCTCGACGGTTTCCTTGCGGGCGTTCCGTTGGCGAGCCAAGCAAAATTGTCCGCCATAGGCATCGCTATTTGCACAATGGTTCTGGTCCATAGCAACTTCATGGTCATCCGGGGCAGGCCTGGTTGGATCTGGCTGTTTGTCGGGTTGTTCGTAGCTTGTCTGCTGTGTGTATTACCAACCATTGGCTATCGTCCGAATCGAATCGCCTATGCGGCAGGTCTGTTTTTTCCATTACTCGGACTCCTGCTGCTCAACAGCAAACGCCACCGCGAGATGCGCAGCAAGCTCGTCGAAATCCGCCATCAGCGCGAACGCATCCTCCAGTCCGCAAAGACGTCGCGACCGCGTCGCTGAGTCGGTGTCGTCAGGCCAGAAATCTGAGCTGGCGTAGATACTTCAGGGCACGGCACAATAAAAAATCAACTCTCCAATTCTTCAAGGACGATTCATATGAGCAGCGCCGTGCTTTGGGGATCATTGGCAGTTATACCGGCGATGGCGCCGTGAAGACTGTTGCCGTCGGGCTGTATGAGGAGTTCACCGAATGATTGGCGGCGGATCAATGAAGCGGTTCCTCGCCCATTATTTTCCGGTGTTCATGGGCACGATCTTTCTGGGCTGCTTTTCCGGGTCTGCGCTGCTCGTTTTGTCCGCAAGCACTTATTGGCGAGCCTTGGAGCCTTCCGTCAGGGGCAACTATGTTGGACTCGGCACCTTGGCTCTGGTGAGTGTCCTGGTCCTGGGCAATCTCATGATCGCACGCGGGCGCGCCTGGGCGGTCTGGTGGGTGGCGGGTTATTTCCTCGCCTGTCTGGCGGCGATGCTGCCGACATTCGCTTATGGGCCGCATCAGGGCGTGTACCTTTTCGCGGTGCTGTTGCCACTGCTGGGGCTCTTGCTGCTCAACAGCAAACGCCATCGGGAAATGCGCGGCAAACTCGTCGAGATTCGCCGCCAACGCGAGCTTATCATCCAGGCCGCCAAGGCCTCACGCCGGCGTCGCTGAGTCGACTTGCGCCAGCCGCGCTGCATTTATGTGCATTCCTTTACAGATGAATACGGGCATCGCGCGTTTTTAGTGCTCTACTGCCTTGAGTAGACGAAGAAAGTGTCCGGCCTGCCTGCATGGCATAAGTCTTGCGCCGCTTTCGATAACGCCCAGGCTCGCAGGAGGCACGTCGTGTCGATCCATGTCGCATTGCATCACGTCACGCATTACCGCTACGACCGCGCCGTCGAACTCGGCCCGCAGATCGTTCGCCTGCGCCCGGCGGCCCACAGCCGCACGCGGATTCTTTCCTATGCGCTGAAGGTTTCGCCCGAGCAGCATTTCATCAATTGGCAGCAGGACCCCCAGGGCAATTACCTGGCGCGGTTGGTGTTTCCCGAGAAAACCCGGGAGCTGCGGATCGAAGTCGATCTGCTGGCGGAAATGGCGGTGTTCAATCCGTTCGACTTCTTCCTCGAGCCCTACGCCGAAAAGATTCCGTTCGCCTACGCGGCCGACGAGCGCAAGGAGCTGGCGCCTTACCTGGAAACCCTGCCGCTGACGCCGAGGTTCCAGGCGTATCTGGACGGCATCGACCGCACGCCATTGCCGGCGGTGGATTTCTTGGTGGCGCTCAACCAGCGCCTGAGCGAAGACATCAACTACCTGATTCGCATGGAGCCCGGTGTGCAGACCCCGGAGCATACCCTTGAGCACGCCTCCGGCTCGTGCCGTGACTCGGCCTGGTTGTTGGTGCAGTTGTTGCGCAACCTTGGCCTGGCGGCTCGGTTTGTCTCCGGTTACTTGATCCAGTTGACCGCCGACGTGAAGAGCCTCGATGGCCCGTCCGGCACCGACGTCGATTTCACCGACTTGCATGCCTGGTGCGAGGTGTACCTGCCCGGTGCCGGCTGGATCGGCCTGGATGCGACGTCCGGGTTGTTCGCCGGTGAAGGCCACATCCCGCTGGCCTGTAGTCCCGATCCGTCCTCGGCGGCACCGATCAGTGGCTTGGTGGAACCTTGCGAATGTGAGTTCAGCCATGAAATGTCCGTCGAGCGGGTCTGGGAAGCGCCGCGGGTGACCAAGCCTTACACCGACGCGCAATGGCTGGAGATCCAGGCCCTGGGGCGGCAGATCGATGCCGACCTGTTGGAGGGCGACGTGCGCCTGACCATGGGCGGCGAGCCGACCTTCGTCTCGATCGATGACCCGGACGGCGCTGAATGGAACACCGCCGCGCTGGGGCCTGACAAACGCTGGCTCTCCGCCGAGTTGTTCCAGCGCATGCGCAAGCACTATGCGCCCAAGGGGCTTGTGCATTTCGGCCAGGGCAAGTGGTACCCCGGCGAGCAATTGCCGCGCTGGTCGCTCAACTGCTATTGGCGCCGCGACGGGGTGCCGATCTGGCACAACAGCGCGTTGATCGCCGATGAGCAGGAGGACTACGGCGCCGATGGCGAACTGGCCGGGCGCTTCCTGGCGAGCGTCGCCGAGCGTTTGAAAATTCCTGCGCGGTTCGTGTTTCCGGCCTACGAAGACAACTTCTATTACCTCTGGCGCGAAGGCGCATTGCCTTCGAATGTCACGGCCCAGGACCCACGCCTGGAAGACGCTCTGGAGCGCGCGCGGCTGCGCAAGGTCTTCAGCCAGGGCCTGGACAAGGTCATCGGCCAGGTCCTGCCGCTGGCCCGCACCGCCAAGGGCGATCAATGGCAAAGCGGTCGCTGGTACCTGCGTGACAGTCACTGCCGCCTGGTACCGGGGGATTCGCCCCTGGGCTATCGCTTGCCACTGGCGTCTCAGCCGTGGGTGACGGCAGCCGAGTACCCGTTCATTCACCCCACCGACCCGACCCAGGACTTGCCCGAGTTGCCCGGTACCGAGCAACTGGCGCGTCACGGCGAGTCGGCGACCGAACAGGAGCGTGTCCCGGAGATCGACAAGTCCGCCGACTGGCTGACCCGCACCGCTTTCTGTGCCGAGGCCCGCGAAGGCCGGCTCTATCTGTTCATGCCGCCGCTGGAGCGGGTCGAGGATTACTTGGAGCTGGTCAGTGCCATCGAGGCGACGGCTGAGGAGTTGCACTGCCCGGTGCTGTTGGAAGGCTACGAACCGCCGAGCGACCCGCGCCTGGGCAATTTCCGCATCACCCCCGACCCGGGTGTGATCGAGGTCAACGTGCAACCCTCGGCGACTTGGGATGAGTTGGTCGAGCGCACCGAGTTTCTTTACGAAGAAGCGCGTCAGACCCGGCTGACCACCGAGAAATTCATGATCGATGGCCGGCACACCGGCACCGGCGGCGGTAACCATTTCGTACTGGGTGGCGCGACACCGGCTGACTCACCGTTCCTGCGGCGTCCCGACCTGCTGCGCAGCCTGATCAGTTACTGGCATAACCACCCGTCTTTGTCCTACCTGTTTTCCGGATTGTTCATCGGCCCGACCTCCCAGGCGCCGCGCGTGGACGAGGCGCGCAATGACGCGTTGTATGAACTGGAAATCGCGTTCTCGCAGATGCCACAGCCCGGCGAGGAGTGCCCGCCGTGGTTGGTCGATCGCCTGCTGCGCAACCTGTTGATCGACGTGACCGGCAATACCCACCGCGCCGAATTCTGCGTCGACAAGCTCTATTCGCCGGATGGTGCCACGGGGCGTCTCGGCCTGTTGGAGTTGCGTGCGTTCGAGATGCCGCCCCACGCCCGCATGAGCCTGGCCCAGCAATTATTGCTGCGGGCGCTGGTGGCGCGGTTCTGGCGCGAGCCTTATGCGCCGGCGAAACTGGCGCGTTGGGGCACTGAGCTGCATGACCGCTTCCTGTTGCCGCACTTTATCGAGCAGGATTTTGCCGACGTCATCCATGAGCTGAACGCCGCCGGCTACCCGCTGCGGGCCGAGTGGTTCGCCGCGCACCTGGAGTTCCGTTTTCCCAAGGTCGGCGATTACGCGGTCAGTGGTATCGAGCTGCAATTGCGCCAGGCCCTCGAGCCTTGGCATGTGCTGGGGGAGGAGGGTGCGGTCGGCGGCACCGTGCGTTATGTGGATTCCTCCCTGGAGCGTTTGCAGGTCAAGCTCAGCGGCCTGGCGCCGCAACGCTACCTGCTGACCTGCAATGGCGTGCCGGTACCCTTGCAACCCACCGGTCGGGTCGGCGAGTTCGTTGCCGGGGTGCGTTTCCGCGCCTGGCAACCGGCCAACTGCCTGCAACCGACCATCCCGGTGCATGCGCCGCTGGTCTTCGACTTGCTCGATACCTGGATGCAACGCTCCGTGGGCGGTTGCCAGTATCACGTGGCCCATCCGGGCGGGCGCAACTACGACAGCCTGCCGGTGAATGCCAACGAGGCCGAGAGCCGGCGCATGGCGCGTTTCTTCCGTCTCGGACATACACCGGGGAAGCTGCCGATTCCCTGCCTCGTCGTAGATGACGAGTTTCCACTCACCCTTGATCTGCGACGTCTTCAAGGGGCCTAAATGGAGGAGCTGTGTAGAGGCTGTGTAGGAGCTGTCGAGTGCAACGAGGCTGCGATCTTTCCCCTGCCAATTGAGTCTGGAGCGAAAAATCAAGATCAAAAGATCGCAGCCTTCGGCAGCTCCTACAGGGCACAACCCAGCGTCTGCTCACCATCTTTCAACTATCCGGGCGTCATGCGCTTGCGCTAGTCTCACCTTTCATTGCCGTCTGCCGAGCTTTCCATGCCTGACCTGCTTGACCGTTACCCGCTGACGACGGGCACCTATCACGAATTGCTGGACGACAGCGGTGCGGTGCGTACGCACTGGCGGCGGCTGTTCGACCAGTTGCAGCGCAGCACGCCGGCCCAGTTGCTCCAGCGTCAGGCCCTGCTGGCCCGGCAGATCCAGGAAAACGGTGTCACCTATAACGTCTACGCCGATCCGAAGGGCGCCGACCGGCCGTGGGAGCTGGACCTGCTGCCCCATGTGATCGACCCGCAGGAATGGAAACACCTGTCGGCCGGGATCGCCCAGCGTGCGCGACTGCTCAATGCCGTACTGGCCGACCTGTACGGGCCGCAGCGGCTGATCAGCGAAGGGCTGTTGCCGGCAGAGCTGGTGTTCGGGCACAACAATTTCCTCTGGCCTTGCCAAGGCATCGCGCCGCCGGACGGCAGCTTCCTGCACTTGTACGCGGTGGATCTGGCGCGCACGCCCGATGGCCGTTGGTGGGTCACGGCGGATCGGACCCAGGCGCCTTCAGGGGCTGGTTATGCGCTGGAAAATCGCATGATCGTTTCCCGCGCGTTCCCAGACCTGTACCGCGACCTCAAGGTGCGCCACCTGTCCGGTTTTTTCCGCACCTTGCAAGAAACCCTGGCGCGCCAGGCGCCCTGCGATGGCGACTCGCCGCTGGTGGTGCTGTTGACGCCGGGGCGGTTCAACGAAAGCTATTTCGAACACCTTTACCTGGCGCGCCAACTGGGCTATCCGCTGGTGGAAGGCGGCGACCTGACCGTTCGCGATGCCACGGTCTACCTCAAGACCCTCAGCGGCCTGCGCCGGGTTCACGCCATCATGCGCCGGCTCGACGACGATTTCTGCGATCCCCTGGAGCTGCGCACCGATTCGGCCCTCGGCGTGCCGGGGTTGCTGGAAGCGGTGCGCCAGGGCCGGGTGCTGGTGGCCAATGCCCTGGGCAGTGGCGTGCTGGAGTCGCCGGGCCTGCTGGGGTTCCTGCCAAAGATCAATCAGTACCTGTTTGGCGAAGAACTGCTGCTGCCGTCCATCGCCACCTGGTGGTGCGGCGAGCCGCCGGTGCTGGCCCAGGCCTTGGAAAAATTGCCGCACTTGTTGATCAAGCCGGCGTTTCCTTCCCAGAGTTTCAGCCCGGTGTTCGGTCGCGACCTGAGCGAGGCGCAGCGCGCCCAACTGGCCGCGCGCATTCAGGCACGGCCCTACGCCTATGTCGCCCAGGAACTGGCGCAACTGTCCCAAGCGCCGGTCTGGCAGGCCGAAGATGGGCGCATCCAGCCCCGGGCAATTGGCATGCGCATGTACGCCGTGTCCGGGAAAGACGATTATCGGGTGCTGCCAGGTGGCCTGACTCGCGTGGCCGCCGAGGCCGACGCTGAAGTGGTGTCGATGCAGCGTGGCGGCGCCAGCAAGGACACCTGGGTGCTGAGTGAGCAGGCACCCGGTGGTGAGCAATGGACGGCCCAGCGAACCGTTGGGGTCCATGATCTGGTTCGACGTGATCCGTACCTGCCTTCGCGGGTGGTGGAAAACCTGTTCTGGTTCGGCCGTTACTGCGAACGCTGCGACGACAGCGCACGGCTGCTGCGGATCATGCTCGGGCGTTATGTCGATGGCGACGACCCGCAGGCTTTGCAATCGGCGGTGTCCCTGGGCGAAAGCCTGATGCTGTTGCCTGAAGAGGGCGAGTTGCACGAGCGTTTGCTGGCGGCGTTGTTGGGGGACGACTGGTCGTTCAGCCTGCGCTCCAACCTGCAGCGCTTGCAGTGGGCGGCCTCGCAGGTTCGCGGCAAGTTGTCCCGGGAGAACTGGCAGGCCCTGGTGGAGTTGCAGCGCGAAGCGATGGAGCTGGAAACCGAGGAACCGGATTTCGGTGAGTTGCTGGATTTCCTCAATCGGCTGGTGATGTCCCTGGCGGCATTGTCCGGCTTTGCTCTGGACGACATGACCCGTGACGAGGGCTGGCGCTTCTTGATGATTGGCCGGCGCCTGGAACGCTTGCAGTTCCTCAGCAGCAGCCTGGCGGCGTTTTTGCGCAGCGATGCAGTGTTCGACCAGGCTGGGTTGGAGTGGCTGCTGGAATTGGGCAACAGCAGCATCACCTATCGTTCGCGCTACCTGGCGGTGGCGCAACTGGTCCCGGTGCTGGACCTGTTGTTGCTGGACGAGCAGAACCCCCACGCGGTGCTTTTCCAGTTAAAGCTGGTGGCCCGCACACTCAAACGCCTGAACGACGATTTTGGCGCACCGAAGGAAACGGCCTTGCCAGAATTGGTGACGCGTCTTTCTCGCTTTGATTTGCGTTGCCTGGAGAATCCCCTGTTTGGTGAAGCCAGCCTGCGCGCAGCACTCGATGGGCTGGCCGACCTGTTGCAGGAAGTGGCCGATGTCGGTGGCCAGGTATCAGATCGCCTGGCCTTGCGCCATTTCGCCCACGTCGATGACGTCAGCCAACGCACGGTGTCCGTCTGATGAACGCCCGTTACCAGATTCTCCACGACACCCATTACCACTACGACAGCCCGGTATCCCTGGCCCAGCAACTTGCCCACTTGTGGCCACGGGCCTGTGATTGGCAGCGTTGCACCGAACAGCAATTGCTGATCAGCCCGGAACCGACGACCCGCCGTGACGAGCAGGATGTGTTCGGCAACCCGCTGACCCGCCTGGCCTTCGAACGCCCCCACGACGAGCTGCTGGTCAATGCCCGCTTGAGCGTCGAGGTACTGGCCCGCCCCGCGCTGGACTTCAACCTGTCCCCGGCCTGGGAGTCGACCTGTCGCGCGCTGACCTATAGCAGCCGACCGCTTGCGGCACCACTGCTGGAGGCGTGCCGTTACCGTTTCGAGTCGCCCTACGTGCACCTCAAGCGCAGCTTCGTCGAATTCTCCGAAAGCTGCTTTGCGCCAGGGCGACCGCTGATGATTGGCGTTCAGGCATTGATGGAGAAAATCTTCGAGGAGTTCACCTTCGATGCCGAGGCGACCCAGGTGGCCACGCCGCTGGTGGAGGTGCTGGAGCGGCGGCGGGGGGTGTGCCAGGACTTCGCTCACTTGATGCTGGCCTGCGTGCGTTCTCGCGGGCTGGCGGCGCGTTACGTCAGCGGCTACCTGCTGACCCAACCGCCACCTGGCCAACCCCGGCTGATTGGCGCCGATGCGTCCCATGCCTGGGTCTCGGTGTATTGCCCGGTATTGGGTTGGGTGGACTTCGACCCGACCAATAACGTACAGCCGGCCCTGGAACACATCACCCTGGCCTGGGGCCGGGATTTTTCCGATGTGTCGCCGTTGCGCGGGGTAATCCTGGGGGGCGGTGCCCATGATCCCGAAGTGCGGGTGACGGTGATGCCGTTGGAAGCATGAATTAATACGTAGGAGCTGCCGAAGGCTGCGATCTTTTGATCTTTTGATCCTTCGCTCCAGACTCAATTGGCAGGGGAAAGATCGCAGCCTCGTTGCACTCGACAGCTCCTACACAGCGAGACCCATTATGTTCCCGGTATCCATCAAAGGCGTGCTGCAATCCCCCCAAGGCCTGGTTGTACTGATGCTCAACGAGCGGGACGAATGGGAGTTGCCTGGCGGACGGATCGAGCTGGGTGAAACGGCGCCACAATGCCTGGCGCGGGAAATCGCCGAGGAACTGGCAGTGGAGGTGAGCGTGGGGGAGCCGCTGGATTCGTACTTGTTCGAGGTCATTGCCGGCAAGCACGTCTTCATCTCCACGTACCGTTGCCAGTTGCTGGGCGGTTTCGTGCCGACCATCAGTCATGAGCACAAGGAGATCGGGCTGTTCGCGCCGGACCAATTGCCGGTGAACCTGCCTGCGGGTTATCGCCTGTCGATCATCAAGGCGCTGGGACTGTGAGGGCCGGCAGCGAGACCGCCAGCCCGAGACAGTAGGGCCGGATCGGATCATCGGGCCCTGGGGATGTCAGGCGTCGGGTGCCTGGTCTTTCGGTGCATCACCACCATCATCTTCTGCCGCCACTTCGCCTTCGTCATCCGGGTTCAGTGCCGCTTCTTCAGCTGTGGCTTTCTTGCGCTGCAGCTTTTCCTCTTTCTTCTGCTCCTTGGCCAAGTCTCTCTGACGTTTGGCGAAGGAATAATTGGGTTTGGCCATGGGCGATCCTCTGGGGTCGAAGGTGAGGTTGAGCGGCGCATATTCTGCCCTGTATCGGGGCCGAGCCGTTAGCTGGGTTTTTGTTCGGCCCACTTTGGCTGCACGGACGGTTGCCATTCGTCCAAGGCATCGAGCAGGTTCTGCGCGGATTCGCTCACTTGCAGCATGTCACGATGGGGCGCGCGGACGAAGCCTTCGCCGACGATATGATCGAGAAAAGCGGTGAGCTTGCTGTAGAAACCGTTCACTTCCAGCAGCCCCAGCGGTTTGCCGTGGTAGCCGAGTTGGCCCCAGGTCCAGACTTCGAATAACTCCTCCAGCGTGCCGAGGCCACCGGGCAGGGCGATGAAGGCATCGCTGAGTTCGGCCATGCGCGCCTTGCGGGCGTGCATGCCGTCCACCACTTCCAGGCGGGTCAGGCCGCTGTGGCCGATTTCCTTGTCCTTGAGGCTTTGCGGGATGATGCCGATGACCTCGCCGCCGGCTGCCAGGGCTGCGTCGGCGACGATCCCCATCAGGCCGACGGCACCGCCGCCGTAGACCAGGGTCAGTTTTCGTTCCGCCAATGCTCGCCCGAGGGCCTGCGCCGCTTCACGATACGCGGGATTGGTGCCAGTGCTGGCGCCGCAAAATACACAAACAGAAGCGATGGACATGCTTTACTCCGTGGTCAGTCACCGCGCCAGAGTAAAGCCTGGCCCGTGTTGCGCAAAGGATTTATACCTCGCGCTGGGGCTTTTCGTAGGTGCCGCTGGCGCCACAGGCGTAGGCGGCGAGCAAACTGCACAGCAGGCTGTTGAGGTTCATGACGATCGCTCCAGTAGGTGATGGGGCTGATGATAGGGGCGCCTCATACTTTCGGCTGGTTGATTCTGTCCATCAGGTTGATAGCCTGAAGTTGTATACAATCTTTGACTCAGGTCATAGGAACTTGCCGGAAAATCAGGCAGTCTTTTCCTTTGACCGAATTTTTTAACCATGCCTTGGAGATTCATGATGTTCGCCAAACTTGTAGCAGTATCTCTGTTGACGCTGGCTAGTAGCCAACTGATGGCAGCGGAGTGCAAGATCACCGTCGACTCGACCGACCAGATGTCCTTCAACACCAAGGCCATCGAAATCGACAAGAGCTGCAAGACCTTCACAGTCGAGCTGAAGCACTCGGGCAGCTTGCCGAAAAACGTCATGGGTCATAACTGGGTACTGAGCAAGGAGGCTGACATGCAGCCGATTGCCACCGATGGCCTTGCTGCCGGTATCGACAAGAACTACCTCAAGGACGGTGATGCTCGCATCATTGCCCACACCAAGATCATTGGTGCCGGAGAGAAGGACTCGGTGACCTTTGATGTGTCGAAACTGGCTGCCGGTGAGGCGTACGGTTTCTTCTGCTCGTTCCCGGGACATATCTCGATGATGAAAGGCACTGTTACCCTGAAGTAATCGCCGAGGCATAAAAAAAGCGCCCTCATTCAGGGCGCTTTTTCATGCCTGGCAGATTTCCCCTGTGGGAGCGAGCCTGCTCGCGAAAGCGGTGTGTCAGTCAGCAATGATGTCGCTGATGCGACGCCTTCGCGAGCAGGCTCGCTCCCACAGGGATTGTCACACCGTCGCGGTGGTTACGGGGCGTAAGGCATCACCCGCTTATGCTCAGTCTTACGATAGGTGTCACAAATGATCCTGGCCGCCTCTTCACGAACCGGTTGCCCATGCAGAAACGCATCGATCTCGGCATAGGTCACGCCGTGGGAGGCTTCGTCCGGCTTGCCTGGGGACAGGTCCTCAAGGTCGGCGGTGGGGACTTTTTCCACCAGCGACTCCGGCGCGCCGAAGTCTCGGGCAATGGCCCTGACCTGGTTTTTCACCAGGCCGCTGAGCGGGGCCAAGTCACAAGCGCCATCACCGAACTTGGTGAAAAAACCCATGACCGCTTCGGCGGCATGATCGGTGCCAATCACCAGGCCGTGCTCGGTGCCCGCGATGGTGTATTGCGCCACCATGCGCATCCGCGCCTTGGTATTGCCCAGCACGAAATCCCGCGAGACCGCTGCCTTGCCTTCGAACGCCGCGACTTGATCGGCCAGGGCCTTGACCGCTGGACCGATGTTGACGGTATGGCGCTCGTCCGGGTCGATGAAGTCCACGCAGGCTTGCGCTTCATGTTCGTCGAACTGGGTTTCGTACGGCAGGCGCACGGCGATGAACTTGTAGGCGGCGTTACCGGTGTTCTCCCGCAGTTCGCGCATGGCACGTTGGGCCAGCAGCCCGGCGGTCAACGAGTCAACGCCACCGCTGATGCCCAGCACGAGGGACTTGAGCCCGGAGTTGACCAGGCAATCCTGGATAAAGCCCACCCGCCGGGCGATTTCGGCCTTGAGAGCGGCGTCATCGGCGAACGGTGGCTGGACCTTGAGCTGTTCAGCAATCTCACGCTGTACGGCTTGCATGAATTCACTCCTTGCTTGATGTGTCTGAAAGGGCGGCAGGTACTTGGAAAACATGTCGCATATAGGCGACGAAATTCGGGTCTTTGCAGTGGGTCTTGCCGGGCTCGTCTGAAATCTTGGCCACGGGTTGCCCATCACAGCTGATCATTTTAAGCACGATGCTCATCGGCTCTACACCCGGAATGTCACACGTCAGGTGGGTGCCAATACCGAAGCTGACATTAATGCGACCATGCAATGCCCGAAAAATCTCCAGGCATTTGGGCAACGTCAGGCTATCGGAGAACACCAGGGTCTTGCTCATCGGGTCGATGCCGAGCTTGTGATAGTGGGCAATGGCTTGTTCGGCCCAGATCACCGGGTCGCCCGAGTCATGGCGCAAACCGTCGAACAGCTTGGCGAAGAACAGATCGAAATCCTTGAGGAAGGCGTCCATGGTGATGCAGTCGGTCAGGGCGATCCCCAGCAAGCCTCGGTACTCGCGTACCCAGCAATCGAGGGCGGCGATCTGGCTGTCGATCAGTCGTGGACCCAATTGCTGGTGGGCCATGATCCACTCATGGGCCATGGTGCCCAGGGGCTTCATGTCCAGCTCCCGGGACAGGTGCACGTTACTGGTGCCGACGAAGCGCCCGGGGAAATCGTGCTTGAGCACATTGACCACTTCTTCCTGGACGCGGAAGGAAAAACGCCGGCGGGTGCCGAAGTCCGCGACTTGCAGTTCGGACAGTTCTTCGGCGCTGGCGTTGGCGCTCAGCCAGTCGAACTTGCGGTAAAGCTGCTCCCGCGCCTGTTCCAGGACGATTTCACGATAGCGATAACGATTGCGCACCTCGCTGACGATGGCCAGCAGCGGCACTTCGAACAGAATGACGTGCAGCCACGGCCCGCGCAGGCGGATGAACAACTCGCCGTTTTCGATACCGGTGTGCACGTAGCGCAGGTTGAAGCGAAACAGCCCCAGGAAGCGCAGGAAGTCCGGCTTCAGAAAACTGATGCGCTCCAGGAAACCCAACTGGTCGGCGCTCAGGCTCAACTCGGCCAGACGCTCGATCTGAAAGCGGATCTCCGCCAGGTACGGGCGCAGGTCTTCGCTGTTGCGGCAGCGAAACTCCCATTCGACTTCGACGTTGGGGTAGTTGTGCAACACCGCCTGCATCATCGTCAGTTTGTAGAAGTCGGTGTCGAGCAGGTTCTGCACGATACGATCGGCAAATACGCTCTCGCTCATAGGGGTCTCCAGACAGGCCGCAGCCGTGGGTAGCGAGGTTCGGCGGGTTGTAGTCAAAGGGCTAGTGGCGCATAACCGTGGTGGGTATTGCCAGTGTTTTTTGGTCGCAGCGTCCTCTGTTGTGATGAGCGTTATTTGTGGGAAGGGGATTTATCCCCGCTGTGAGAGCCAGATTCTGTGGGAGCAAGTTCGCGGGGGGTTATGCCGGTCTATCCGGGCTGTCGATCTGCTCCAGCATCCACTCCACAAAAAGTCGCACCTTGGGCACTTCCGCCGAATGTTCCGGATAGGCCAGGTAATAGGCGTTGGTGCTGGGCATCGCGTGCGGCCAGGGGATGACCAGTTTGCCGTCGGCCAGTTCTTCTTCCACCAGAAATCGCGGCAGCAGGGCGACGCCGCAGCCGACCTGGGCGGCCCGGATGCACATGTAGAAAGTTTCGAAACGCGGCCCGTGGTAGCTGTGTTCGGTGTGATAGCCCTGGTTGTCGAACCAGTCGTGCCAGGCTTGGGGGCGCGAGGCGTTTTGCAGCAGCACCAGCCCGGCCAGTTGGGTCGGGTCGGTGAAGACCTGTTCAGGGAGGCTGCCGGGCGCGCAGACCGGTACCAGTTCTTCGCCAAACAGCTTCAGGGATTCGGTGCCGGGTCGCGAACCGTGGCCGAAATAGAACGCCAGGTCGCTGCGCCCTTGCAGCAAGTCGTCGGCCTCCTGCTCGCTGCACAGGTCCAGGTGAATGGTCGGATGTCGCAATCGCCAACCCTTCAAGCGTGGAACCAGCCAGCGTGCGCCAAAGGTCGGAGGCGTGGAAACGCGCAGGACTTCGGTGTCGCCGCCGTAGGAGCGCAGGTAATGGGTAGACATCTCCACCTGCGTGAGGATTTTTCGCACTTCCCCCAGGTACAAATCACCGGCGGGCGTCAGCTGCAAGCGTCGGCGCACGCGCCGGAACAGCAGGTGCTGCAGCAACTCTTCCAATTGCGCGACTTGTTTGCTGACGGCGCTTTGGGTCAGATTCAGCTCTTCGGCGGCACGGGTGAAGCTCAGGTGGCGGGTCACCGCTTCGAAGCATTGCAGCGCCGTGATCGACGGCAAATAGCGTTTATTGATCATGATGAGGCCTTATTTCTTGTGGCTCTGCTTATCCGGTCATGGCCAGCATGAATAAACGGAATGATATCTCGCTTAAAGGTCGTTTGTTGGCAAGTCTCGGGCCAGCTACAACTACAGGTCTGATCAGCCGTATTCGTCCGGCTGCCAATCCTTTGTCTTTTGTGTGAGGAAATTTTCCATGGTTGCTGCATTGCTTGATCGCCTGGGCGTCGACTCGACCCTGTACCAGAACGGCACACAACCGGTGCATTCACCCATTGATGGCAGTCGTATCGGCGCCGTGAACTGGGAAGGCGCGGCTGAAGTCGAGCAGCAGGTCAGCCGTGCCGAACACGCCTTCGACCTGTGGCGCCAGGTGCCAGCCCCGCGTCGTGGCGAGCTGGTGCGTCAATTCGGCGACCTGTTGCGTGTGTACAAGGCCGACCTCGGCGAGTTGGTGTCGTGGGAAGCCGGCAAGATCACCCAGGAAGGCCTGGGTGAAGTGCAAGAGATGATCGACATCTGCGACTTCGCCGTCGGCCTGTCCCGCCAGCTGTACGGCCTGACCATCGCCTCCGAGCGTCCGGGCCACCACATGCGTGAATCCTGGCATCCGCTGGGCGTGGTCGGGGTGATCAGTGCCTTCAACTTCCCGGTGGCGGTCTGGGCCTGGAACACCACGCTGGCCCTGGTGTGCGGCAACGCGGTGATCTGGAAACCGTCGGAAAAGACCCCGCTCACCGCCCTGGCGTGCCAGGCGTTGTTCGAGCGCGTGCTGAAAAATTTCAGCGACGCACCCCCGTACCTGAGCCAGGTGATCATCGGCGGCCGTGATGCTGGTGAAGCGCTGGTGGATGACCCGCGTGTGGCCTTGATCAGCGCCACCGGTAGCACCCGCATGGGCCGTGAAGTGGCACCGAAGGTCGCCGCGCGTTTCGCCCGCAGTATTCTGGAACTGGGCGGCAACAACGCCATGATCCTGGCGCCGAGCGCCGACTTGGACATGGCCGTGCGCGCCATCCTGTTCAGCGCCGTCGGCACCGCCGGCCAGCGTTGCACCACCCTGCGCCGGCTGATCGCCCATGAATCGGTGAAGGAAGAAATCGTCACCCGCCTCAAGGCTGCCTATTCGAAAGTGCGTATCGGCCATCCGTTGGAAGGCAACCTGGTCGGGCCGCTGATCGACCAGCACAGCTTCGACAACATGCAGGATGCGCTGGAGCAGGCCTTGAGCGAGGGCGGGCGCGTATTTGGCGGCAAGCGCCAGCTTGAAGAGCAATTCCCGGATGCCTATTACGTCTCGCCAGCCATCGTCGAGATGCCCGAGCAGAGTGATGTGGTGCGCCACGAAACCTTCGCACCGATCCTGTACGTGGTCGGCTACAAGGACTTTGCCGAGGCCTTGTGCCTGAACAATTCCGTGCCCCAGGGCCTGTCGTCCTGCATCTTCACCACCGACGTACGTGAAGCCGAGCAGTTCATGTCGGCCGTGGGCAGCGACTGCGGCATCGCCAACGTCAACATTGGCCCGAGCGGTGCCGAGATCGGCGGCGCATTCGGTGGCGAAAAAGAAACCGGCGGCGGTCGCGAATCCGGCTCCGACGCCTGGCGTGGCTATATGCGCCGCCAGACCAACACCGTGAACTACTCGCTGGAGTTGCCGTTGGCGCAGGGGATTACCTTCGACTGAGGTCGAGTCAACGAAGAGTGCTTCTGTGGGAGCGAGCCTGCTCGCGAAAGCGTCGGATCAGACAATATGGATGTTGGCAGATAAACCGCTTCGCGAGCAGGCTCGCTCCCACATTGGATTTTGTGTTTGTTGGGTTTCTGTTGGAGTCTGGCAATGCCGTTACGCGAAGAATGTCTGTGGGAAAAACTGACGCCGCAAAGGCCCGAAAACAGCGCGCTCACCGGCGAAGTTACGGCCGACGTCTGCGTGATCGGCGCCGGTTTTACCGGGCTGTCGGCGGCGGTGCATTTACTCGAACAGGGCAAGCGCGTGGTTGTGCTGGAGGCTCATCGGGCCGGACATGGCGGATCGGGGCGTAACGTCGGGTTGGTCAACGCCGGCCTCTGGATCCCGCCGGATGACATCGAGGCCGGGTTCGGCGAGGCGGTGGGCAGCCAGCTCAACCGCATGCTGGGGGCCGCGCCGGCCCTGGTGTTCAGCCTCATCGATAAATACAGCATTGATTGTCAACTGCGCCGCGAAGGCACCCTGCACATGGCCCATAACGCCCGGGGCGAGGCAGACCTGCGCAGTCGCGAAGAACAATGGAAACGCCGTGGTGCCCCGGTGGAACTGCTCACCGGCCAGGCCTGTGTCGATGCCACCGGCACGTCGAAAATCGCCGCGGCATTGCTCGACCGTCGCGCCGGCACGCTCAACCCGATGGCCTATACCAGTGGGTTGGCCAAGGCAGCCAGGGACCTTGGCGGCCAGTTGTTCGATCACTCACCGGTGACAGGCCTGGAGCGTCAAGGCCCGCGCTGGTCGGTGCAGACTGCCCAGGGTTCGGTGCTGGCCGAGCAGGTGGTAATTGCTTCCAATGCCTACACCGAGGGCGACTGGACCGAACTGCGGCGCAATTTCTTCCCCGGTTATTACTATCAGGTCGCCTCGGTCCCGCTGACCGACGTGGCCGCCCGACGCATTCTGCCGGGCGGACAGGGTTCGTGGGATACCCGCCAGGTGTTGAGCAGCATCCGACGGGACAAGGACGGCCGTTTGCTGCTGGGCAGCCTGGGCAACGGCAACCGCAAGCCGACCTGGTTCCTCAAGGCTTGGGCCGATCGGGTCCAGCAGCACTATTTTCCTTATCTCAAGCCGGTGGAGTGGGAGTGCACCTGGACCGGTTGTATTGCCTTCACCCCCGATCACCTGATGCGCCTGTTCGAGCCCGCTCCTGGGCTGGTGACCGTTACCGGTTACAACGGCCGGGGTGTGACCACCGGTACGGTGGTCGGCAAGGCGTTCGCCGACTACCTCTGCCACGGCGATGCCCAGGCCCTGCCGATCCCGTTCGCACCCATGCGGCCATTGGCCGGGGTGGGGTTGCGCAGTGGCTTGTATGAGGCGGGTTTTTCGCTGTATCACGCGGGCCAGTGCCTGCGGATCGTCATTTGAGTGTTGAAAAATGTTGCTGGAATCCACGTTTTCCGACGTAGCGTCTAGCCTGTTATGGTGCGGGTTGTAGCAATCGCGCACCGACAGTGTGCAGTTCGGTGACGTGGGTTGTTACACAGTGGTTGCACGCCGTTTCGTGCGATGGTTGCAATGATGGCTCACGGAGGGTTTCACCCATTTAAATAAAAGGTTGCACCTAGTGCGGTTTAGACGGTTGCACGCCCTATGAAAAAGGGCTCGAAACAGTCGAAATAACAATAAAGCAGCGACTTTTTTCAGAATAAAAAACCGATGGCACGGCCCTTGCTCTGAGCTTTATCAGTGAAATGAAGTCGCAGTGCCAACTAAAAAAAACCTTGGAGCACCACCTCATGTCCCAGACGTTTTACAAGAAAGGTTTCCTGGCCCTCGCAGTGGCAGCTGCGCTGGGTGTTTCTGCGTTTGCTCAAGCTGAAGTGAAATTTGGTGTGGCGGGGCCGATGACCGGCGCCAACGCTGCATTTGGCGAGCAGTACATGAAGGGTGCTCAGGCGGCAGCCGATGCCATTAACGCGGCGGGTGGCGTCAACGGTGAGGATATCCTGCTGGTCAAGGGCGATGACGCCTGTGAACCTAAGCAGGCCGTGGCCGTGGCCAACCGATTTGTCGACCAGGACAAGGTTCTGGCGGTGGTCGGTCACTTCTGCTCCTCCTCCACCATCCCGGCGTCCGAGGTCTACGGCGATGCCGGCATCATCTCCATCACCCCAGGTTCCACCAACCCGCAGGTCACCGAGCGTGGCCTGAGCGCGATGTTCCGTATGTGCGGTCGTGACGACCAGCAGGGCATCGTCGCGGGCGACTACATCGTTGACGTGCTCAAGGGCAAGAAAGTCGTCGTCCTGCACGACAAGGACACCTACGGCCAGGGCCTGGCGGATGCTACCAAGGCGCAGTTGGCCAAGCGTGGCGTGGAACCGGTGCTGTACGAAGGCCTGACCCGTGGTGAGAAAGACTTCAGCGCCGTTGTCACCAAGATCCGTGCGGCCGGTGGTGCCGACGTGGTCTACTTCGGCGGTCTGCACCCGGAAGCCGGCCCACTGGTTCGCCAGTTGCGTGAACAAGGCCTCAAGGACGTGAAATTCATGTCCGATGACGGCATCGTCACCAACGAACTGGTCACCACCGCCGGCGGCCCGCAATTCGTCGACGGCGTATACATGACCTTCGGCGCCGACCCGCGCCTGCTGCCAGACAGCAAGGCCGTGGTGGACGCGTTCCGTGCCAAGGGCACCGAACCGGAAGGCTATACCCTGTATGCCTACGCCTCGGTTCAGGCCCTGGCTGCCGGTTTCAACGGCGCCAAGAAAAATGACGGCGAAGCCGCGGCTGAATGGCTCAAGGCCAATCCGGTCCAGACCGTGATGGGCAAGAAGGAGTGGGATTCCAAGGGCGACCTGAAGGTCTCCGACTACGTGGTTTACCAATGGGACAAGGACGGCAAGTATCACCAGCTGGAAAAACAGAAGTAAGGGCCGAAGCGAGCGTCCACGCCTTCTTCAGAGCCGGGCAAGCCCCGGTTTCCAAGGGGCGCGCGCCGGTCGCGGCTGACATCGCTCCGACGTAAATCTGTATTTTCCTTAGAAGAACCGCACACCCCAGGGTGTGCAGGTTCTCACTGCGTGAGATTGCGTTATGGATGGTATTTTCCTGCAGCAACTGATCAATGGCCTGACCCTCGGGTCGGTCTATGGTCTGATCGCCATCGGCTACACAATGGTCTACGGCATCATCGGCATGATCAACTTCGCCCACGGTGAGGTTTACATGATTTCCGCTTACCTGGCGGCAATCAGTCTGGCTCTGCTGGCTTACTTCGGTATTGAATCCTTTCCGCTTATGATCCTCGGCACGCTCGTGTTCACGGTGGTGGTCACCGGGGTCTACGGCTGGGTCATCGAACGCGTTGCCTACAAACCCCTGCGAAACTCCACCCGCCTGGCACCGCTGATCAGTGCCATCGGCATCTCGCTGATTCTGCAGAACTACGCACAGATCAGCCAGGGCGCCCGCCAACAGGGTGTTCCGACTCTGCTCGAAGGCGCCATGCGCGTCGACATCGGCAGCGGTTTCGTCCAGCTCACCTACACCAAGATTTTCATCCTGATCGCCGCATTCGCCGGGATGGCCTTGCTGACCTACATCATCAAGTACACCAAGCTCGGACGCATGTGCCGCGCGACCCAGCAAGACCGCAAGATGGCGTCGATCCTGGGGATCAACACTGACCGGGTCATTTCCTACGTGTTCATCATCGGCGCGGCCATGGCGGCCCTGGCCGGTGTGCTGATCACCATGAACTACGGCACGTTCGACTTCTATGCCGGCTTCATCATCGGCATCAAGGCGTTCACCGCGGCGGTACTCGGCGGTATCGGCTCCTTGCCTGGGGCGATGCTCGGCGGGATCATCCTCGGCATTTCCGAGTCGCTGTTCGCCGGTCTGATCAACTCTGACTACAAAGACGTGTTCAGTTTCTCGCTGCTGGTGCTGATTCTGATTTTCCGTCCCCAAGGCCTGCTGGGTCGCCCACTCGTGGCGAAGGTATAAGTATGTCTGCTGCCAATAAACCGCTTGATATCAAACAGAGCGTCATCGACGCGATCCTGGCCGGCCTGATCTCGCTGATCGTGTTCGGGCCCATTGTCGGCGTGGTGCTCGACGGCTACAGCTTCAACCTGCAACCGGCCCGTGTGGGCTGGCTGGTGGCGATCGTGATGGTTGGGCGCTTTGCCTTGAGCCTGTTTCTGCAAACCCCCAAGGGTCTGAATATTCTCCAGGGTTTCGAAAGCACCAGTTCCGGCGTGCATGTGCTGCCCCCGGACTACAAGTCGCGCCTGCGCTGGATCATCCCGGCGCTGATCGTGATTGCGATCGTGTTCCCGTTTTTTGCCAACAAATACGTGCTTACGGTGGTCATCCTCGGCCTGATCTACGTGCTGTTGGGCCTGGGCCTGAACATCGTGGTCGGCCTGGCGGGGCTGCTGGACCTGGGTTACGTGGCGTTCTACGCCATCGGTGCCTATGGCCTGGCGCTGGGCTACCAATACCTGGGGCTGGGGTTCTGGACGGTGTTGCCGCTGGCGGCGATTGCGGCGGCGATGGCCGGGTGCATATTAGGATTCCCGGTGTTGCGAATGCACGGTGACTACTTGGCCATCGTGACCCTGGGCTTTGGCGAGATCATTCGCCTGGTACTCAACAACTGGCTATCGTTCACCGGCGGACCGAATGGCATGCCGGTGCCGTCACCGACCTTCTTCGGCCTGGAGTTCGGTCGGCGAGCGAAGGAGGGCGGTGTGCCGTTCCACGAGTTCTTCGGCATGGCCTACAACCCCAACGTCAAATTCCTGTTCATCTACATCGTCCTGTTCATCACCGTGCTGCTGGTGCTCTATGTCAAGCATCGCCTGACCCGTATGCCGGTCGGACGTGCCTGGGAAGCCTTGCGCGAAGACGAAATCGCCTGCCGTTCCATGGGCCTGAACCATGTGTTGGTCAAACTCTCGGCCTTCACCATCGGCGCGTCCACGGCGGGCCTGGCCGGGGTGTTCTTTGCCAGTTACCAGGGTTTCGTCAACCCGTCTTCGTTCACGTTCTTCGAGTCGGCGCTGATCCTGGCCATCGTGGTGCTGGGTGGCATGGGTTCGACGGTTGGCGTGGTGATCGCCGCGTTCGTGCTCACCGTGGCGCCGGAGTTGCTGCGCAGTTTCTCGGAATATCGGGTGCTGCTGTTCGGCGTGCTGATGGTGTTGATGATGATCTGGCGCCCACGCGGCCTGATCCGTATCAGTCGCACGGGTGTGACGCCGCGTAAAGGAGTAGCGCCATGAGTGAAGTCGTACTCCAGGTCGAAAACCTGATGATGCAGTTCGGTGGGATCAAGGCCCTCAGCGACGTCAGCCTGCAAGTCAAACGCAACTCGATCTTCGCTCTGATCGGCCCCAACGGCGCCGGCAAGACCACGGTGTTCAACTGCCTGACCGGTTTCTACAAGGCCTCGGGCGGCAAGATCGAGCTCAACGTGCGTGGCGAGCAAACCAACGTCATCAAGTTGTTGGGCGAGGCGTTTCGCCCGACGGACTTCGTGTCGCCGAAATCCTTCGCCAGCCGGCTGTACTACAAGATGTTCGGCGGCACCCACCTGGTGAACCGCGCTGGCCTTGCGCGTACCTTCCAGAACATTCGCCTGTTCAAGGAAATGTCGGTGCTGGAAAACCTGCTGGTGGCGCAGCACATGTGGGTCAATCGCAGTCTGGTGGCGGGCATCCTCAACACCAAGGGCTACCGCAAGGCTGAAAGCGACGCCCTGGACCACGCCTTCTATTGGCTGGAAGTGGTGGACCTGGTCGATTGTGCCAACCGTCTCGCCGGTGAGCTTTCCTATGGTCAGCAGCGGCGCCTGGAAATCGCCCGGGCCATGTGCACGCGTCCGCAGATCATCTGCCTCGACGAACCGGCCGCCGGCCTCAACCCTCAGGAAACCGAAGCGCTGAGCGCGATGATCCGGCTGCTGCGCGACGAGCACGATCTGACCGTGGTGCTGATCGAACACGACATGGGCATGGTAATGAGCATTTCCGACCACATCGTGGTGCTGGACCACGGCAACGTGATCGCCGAGGGCGGTCCCGAGGCGATTCGCAACGATCCGAAGGTGATCGCGGCTTACCTGGGTGCCGATGAAGAGGAACTGGTATGAGTGGACCTATCCTCGAACTCAAGGAGCTGGACGTGTTCTACGGGCCGATCCAGGCCCTGAAAAAAGTCTCGATGCACGTTGGTGAAGGTGAAACCGTGAGCCTGATCGGCTCCAACGGTGCCGGCAAGTCCACGCTGCTGATGTCGATTTTCGGCCAGCCGCGTGCGGCGGGCGGGCAGATCATTTACCAGGGCGTGGACATCACCCACAAGTCGTCGCACTACATTGCTTCCCACGGCATCGCGCAGTCACCGGAAGGACGGCGGGTATTCCCGGACATGACCGTCGAGGAAAACCTGCTGATGGGCACCATTCCCATCGGTGACAAGCACGCCAGTGAAGACATGCAGCGCATGTTCGAGCTGTTTCCACGGCTCAAGGAGCGCCGCAACCAGCGGGCCATGACCATGTCCGGCGGCGAGCAGCAAATGCTCGCCATCGCCCGGGCTTTGATGAGCCGGCC
Organism: Pseudomonas sp. RL_5y_Pfl2_73; assembly: GCF_963970515.1. Lineage (NCBI taxonomy): Bacteria > Pseudomonadati > Pseudomonadota > Gammaproteobacteria > Pseudomonadales > Pseudomonadaceae > Pseudomonas > Pseudomonas sp. RL_5y_Pfl2_73. The sequence goes on from NZ_CAXAPD010000006.1 coordinate 130,541, forward strand.
AAAGTTGTTGCTGCTCGATGAGCCGAGCCTGGGGCTGGCGCCGATCGTGGTGAAGCAGATCTTCGCCACCCTGCGTGAGCTGGCGTCCACCGGGATGACCATCTTCCTGGTGGAACAGAACGCCAACCACGCCCTCAGGCTGTCGGACCGGGCCTATGTGATGGTCAACGGCGAAATCCGCCTGACTGGCACAGGCAAGGAGCTGCTCGCCAACGAGGAAGTGCGCAACGCCTACCTGGGCGGACATTGAGGCGGCTGTTGCAATGAAAAAAAACCGGCGAGTGATCGCCGGTTTTTTTATCTTCTGGACACACCACAAATCCCCTATGGGAGCGAGCCTGCTCGCGATAGCGGCGTGTCAGCCACTCTCCATGGCACTGACAGACAGCCATCGCGAGCAAGCTCGCTCCCACAGGTTTTTTATGCGTTTTTGCAATTGTGGACAACAATCCTGAGCCCCTGCGAAACCGCGACATAAAGTCGCCGCAAATAGTTGTTTTGTCACGGTTTTGACTTGTCCCCGTTTGCTGTGGAACTGGCTGTGGGTAACGTGGGAGTAGCTGGCTGCAAGCCTTTGAATACGTGGCTTTCAGGGCTGTGATCGTTTTTTGATCAGGTGTTTTTGGTCAAGGGGGAGTGGCTGTTGTCAACACTTTTATGAGCACCGAAATGGGCTCGAAAGTCGCTGGGCAAGCCTGTGGATAAGTCTGTGATTAAACTCTGGAAAGACCGCGCTGAGCACCGTCGTTACTGGCTTGGAGCCATCGCCCATCTAACGTTGGCTTATAGCAGATAACTTGCGCTGCACAACCCCACTTGCAGGGTCAAGCGAAAAAATTTTCCAAATACCCCGCAAAGCCTTACACACAGCGGCTTGCGGGTTTTGCACTTGCCCCCGATTACTGTGGACGTGCCTGTGGATAAGGTGCGGGCAACCGGCTGCGGCCCTTGTTTGACAAGGCTTGGCGCAGATTGGTTGTTTTATGAGCAGTCGTGGGGCAAAAGCCGTGCGCAAGCCTTGCCCCTACCGTGCCGGGGCGGGCATGCTGTGGGCCGATTTCCATTCAATGGCTGTTGAAGTTCAAGCAAGGAGAACACGATGTCTGACACCCTGTTTATTACCGGCGCAACGTCCGGTTTTGGTGAAGCCTGTGCCCGTCGTTTTGCCGAGGCGGGTTGGAAGCTGGTGCTGACCGGTCGTCGTGAAGAACGCCTTAATGCCCTGTGTGCCGAGCTGTCGAAGCAGACCGAAGTCCATGGCCTGGTATTGGATGTGCGTGATCGCAAGGCCATGGAAGAGGCCATCGCCAACCTGCCGCCATCCTTCGCCAAATTGCGCGGGCTGATCAACAACGCCGGCCTGGCCCTGGGCGTCGACCCGGCACCCAAGTGCGACCTCGATGACTGGGACACCATGGTCGACACCAATGTGAAAGGGCTGCTCTACAGCACTCGCCTGCTGTTGCCGCGCCTGATCGCCCACGGCCGTGGGGCCGGGATCGTCAACCTGGGCTCCATCGCCGGCAACTACCCGTACCCGGGCAGCCACGTGTATGGCGCGAGCAAGGCGTTCGTCAAACAGTTCTCCCTGAACCTGCGTTGCGACCTGCAAGGCACGGGCGTGCGGGTGAGCAATATTGAGCCGGGCCTGTGCGAGAGCGAGTTTTCCCTGGTGCGCTTCGGTGGCGACCAGGAGCGCTACAACGCGACCTACGCCGGCGCCGAGCCGATCCAGCCACAGGACATCGCCGATACGATTTTCTGGGTGCTCAATGCGCCAGCGCACATCAACATCAACAGCCTGGAGCTGATGCCGGTGAGCCAGACCTGGGCCGGGTTTGCCATTGAGCGCAACAAAACATAAGACCGCGTTATCGTTCATCGCGGGCAAGCCTTGCTCCCACAGGTTTGACTCACCTCTGGGGAGCAGGTCTGCCCTGATCCCTGTGGGAGCAAGGCTTGCCCGCGATAGCGGTTTGCCAATCAGCCTAGATAGTCGGCCAGCCCGCGATAGCAAGTCAGCAGGTGATACGGCGTGGTGGACGGCATGTCCCGGCGGCTGACAGCGCCGTCGGCGTCCAGGCATTCGTTCCAGCCCTTGGCATGCAGGAAATGCTGCTTCAGCGCTTGTAATTGACGCAGCAACAACGCCTGGCTGCCCGGGCGCAGGGTGAGTGCCCGCAAGTACTCCGCTTGGGCCCAGATGCGTTGGGTGGCATCGCGCGGGCCCGCCTGGGATCCCAAGGCCAGCATTGCACACACAGCACCGGAGTCCGGGTCGACGCCGCGTTGTTCGGTATGGCCGAAGCTGTGCGCCAGGGCTGTGTGCAACTTGCCGTTGCGCAACAGGGGCGATGAGGCCAGCAAGTAATACCATTCGAACTGGTGCCCCGGTTCGAACCAGTTATCCACAGTCTTGAGCGGCTTCTCCATCATCACGCGTTGCTGCGGCTCGATGAACTGCTTGGACATCCCGTCGCACAGGCTCAGCAACGCCTGGCGGACGTTGGCGTCTTCGCGGACCGACAGGGTGGCGAGGAACGCTTCGGCCAGGTGCATCAAGGGGTTTTGCAACGGGCCGGATCCGGTCGTTGACCAATCGCGCTTGAGGCTGGCCTCGTAGAGACCGTCTGCACTGGCAAAACGCTTGGCAATGACCTCCAGGCTCGCGTTGAGCACCGATTCCACCAGCGATTCGCGGACCTTGCCCCAGTAATGGGCGCAGGCGAACAGGATAAAGGCGTGGGTGTAGAGGTCTTTGCCGGTGTCCAGCGGCGCGCCTTGCGGGTCGATGCTGTAGAACCAGCCGCCGTGTTCGGCATCGTGGAAATGACGCTGCAGCGAGCGAAACAGTGCACTGGCCCGTTCCTCGGCCTGGGGCACTTCGCCGATCAGGCTGGCGAACACATACAACTGGCGCGCACAGGCCATGGCGCGGTAGCGCTGGGGGGGCAGCGGCACATGCTCGGCATCCAGGGACTCATAGGGCAACGCCAGTTCGGCATTCCAGCCCGGGCCTTGCCACATCGGCACGATCACGTCGTGAAAATGCTGACGCACCGTTGCGAACAGGGCGGTCAATTCAGGCTGGGGAGCGGGGCGGGAAGCATGAGGCATTGGCGGACGTCGTCACGGCTGGGGGCGATTGCGCGACATGGTAGCAGAGTGGCAGGCCTGGGGAGATGGGGCGGCTGTCAGGCCGCCTTCGCGAGCAAGCCCGCTCCCACAGGGATCGATCAAACTGTGAGCGGGCTTGCTCGCGAAGGCGCCTTTGAAGGTGTCGGAAAAATTAGCCGGCCAATAACCACACCCCAGCCGCCGCCGAAGCCGCCCCGGCCAATCGGACCAACGGCGCCGCCGCTCGCGGCAACACCCGTACCAGGGCAAACCCGGCGCCATGCAGCGCCGCTGTCGCCGCGACGAAGCCCGCCGCATAGGCCCATGGGCTCGACATGTCCGGTAGTTCCAAGCCGTGGGCCACGCCATGGAACAGCGCAAACAGTGCCGTCGCACCGACCGCCAGGCTCAACGGCGGACGTACCGCCAGTGCCACCGCCAGGCCCAGGGCGAGTACCGAGGCGGCGATCCCGCTTTCCAGCGCTGGCAGGTCCAGGCCTTCAAAGCCCAGCAGGCCACCGAACAGCATCGTACCGATGAAGGTACAGGGCAGCGCCCAGCGCGCGGCACCTTGTTGTTGTGCGGCCCACAAACCGACCGCCAGCATCGCCAGCAAATGGTCGAGCCCACCGATGGGGTGGCCGAGCCCGGCAACCAGGCCATTGTCGCCATGGCCGGGATGGGCAAAGGCCAGGGCCGGGGTCAGCAGCAGGGCGAGGGCGCCGAGGATGCGTTTGAAGGTCATGGATAAGCTTCCTTGTGGTCAGTCGGAAAGATCAGGCGGCGGTCAGCAGACCCTGGCGCTCGATGAAGGCGATGATGTCGTCCAGGCCCTGGCCGGTCTTCTGGTTGCTGAACACGAAGGGCTTGCCGTTGCGCATCCGCCGGGTGTCGCTGTCCATCATTTCCAGAGATGCACCCACCAGCGGTGCCAGGTCGATTTTATTGATCACCAGCAGGTCGGATTTACAGATGCCCGGCCCGCCCTTGCGCGGCAGCTTGTCACCGGCCGAGACGTCGATCACATAGAGGGTCAGGTCCGACAATTCCGGGCTGAAGGTCGCCGACAGGTTGTCGCCGCCTGATTCCACCAGAATCAGGTCCAGGCCCGGGAAGCGCCGGTTCAACTGGTCCACCGCCTCCAGGTTGATCGACGCGTCTTCGCGAATCGCCGTGTGCGGGCAGCCGCCGGTTTCCACACCGATGATCCGCTCCGGCGCCAGGGCCTCGTTGCGTACCAGGAAGTCGGCGTCTTCGCGGGTGTAGATGTCGTTGGTGACCACTGCCAGGTTGTAGCGTTCACGTAGCGCCAGGCACAGGGCCAGGGTCAGGGCGGTCTTGCCGGAACCTACCGGGCCGCCGATACCGACGCGCAGAGGTTGTGTATTCATGAGTGTCTCCTAGGAACGGAACAGGCGGCTGTACTGGCGCTCATGAGCCATGCACGCCAGGGACAGGCCAAAGGCGGCGCTGCCGTAATGGTCGGGGTCGATGTTCGAGGCGTCGTGCTGAGCCTGTTGCAGCAGCGGCAGCAGTTCGCTGGTCAGGCGCTGGGCCGCTTGCTGACCCAGGGGCAGGGTTTTCATCAGCACCGCCAGTTGGTTTTCCAGCCAGCTCCATAGCCAGGCGGCGAGGGCGTCTTGGGGGGCGATATGCCAGGCGCGCGCCGCCAGGGCCCAGCACAAGGCCAGGTGCGGCTCGCTGCGTTGTTGGAGACTGAGCTGTTCAAGAAAGCCGCGCGCGGCACCGTCGAGTTCCGGCAGGCCGGTGAGCAGTTGCTGCAACGAGTAGCCCATCTGCCGGCTCTCCTGATACAGCTCGCGGGTTTCCCGGCTGGCGCGGTGTTCTTCGCAATGAAGCAGCAGGGCGTCCCAATCGTCAGCGGCTGCTGCGCTGCAGTGCGCTAGCAGCAAAGGCGCTTCGAAACGCGCCAGGTTCAGCAGCAGTTGATCGCTGATCCAGCGCCGGGCGTCGTCGCAATTCTTGACCAGGCCGTTGTCCACCGCCATCTCCAGCCCCTGGGAATAGCTGTAGCCGCCAATCGGCAATTGCGGGCTGGCCAGACGCAGCAGCGCCCAGGCCGGGTTCATGTGCGCACGCCAAACTGATGCAGGCGCGGCGCGTAGTTGAAATCTTCGTCGCCGTGCCGGGAGTGATGGTGACCGCCGCCATAGGCGCCGTGTTCCGGCTGGAACGGGGCTTCGATGGATTCGGCGCGGGCGCCCAGTTGCTCGAGCATCGCCTTGAGTACGTAGTCGTCCAGCAGGCGCAACCAGCCATCGGCCACTTGCAAGGCGACATGGCGATTGCCCAGGTGATAGGCGGCGCGGGTCAGTTCGAAGGCGTTGGCGCAGGTGACATGCAGCAGTTGTTCGGCGCGGGCGCAAACGCGCACGATGCGCCCGTCTTCAGCTTGCAGGCATTCGCCGTCGTACAGCGGCGGTTGGCCTCGCTCCAGGAACAACCCCACGTCTTCGCCCTCGGCACTGAAACAGCGCAGACGGCTTTTGCTGCGGGCGTCAAAGGTCAGGTGCAGCTCGGCGTCCCAGCGCGGTTGAGTGTCGATTCTGCGGTGAATCACCAGCATCGGAGTGCTTCCAGCAATGAACAGTGCTGTGTTTAGAGCAAGGGGCTTGCCAACCGAAGAAGGTGTAGGAAATAGCCAGGATGGCGTTTCAGGGCGGGGTGGATGGCGTTCCATAATGGTGCGCGTCGAGTTGTCGCGCACCATTTTGCGGCTGACACAAAAAGAACCTGTGGGAGCGAGCCTGCTCGCGAAGGCGTCGGCTCAGCTTGCATCAAAACAAAACGCTATCCCTTGGCACCAGGCGCCGCCATCTCCCTGGTTTCCAGATGATCCAACGCCCGCTCAACCAACAACTGCACCCCATCGGCCATCCGGCTGATTGCCAGGGCGACGCAGCGGCGTGAATCGTCCACGTCGTCAGCCAGGTCGGCGGCGATGGTGCTGATGGAGAGCAGGTCTTCGGAGGCGTTGGCGAGCAGGATTTCGGTGTCGATGTGGGGGGACACGATGAAGAGCTGGTTTTTGTCAGGTTCGGGCGGTGAGGCGGGCTTGGGCTTGAGGTAGTAATCGAGGGCGCGGGTGGCGGCGTCATCGAGCTTCTTTTCTTCCTGCGCTTGGACGCGGGACTTGTGGCTGTTTGGCGGGGGATTCGGAGTTGCTTTGAACATAATGAAAATCCTGGAAGTGGAGCCGGCACCCTCCGATTGCACGTCGAAAAATGGGTGGCAGCTGTACGTAGGTGTGCAAGACCGGTCCAGGAACCCGGCAGACCCGAAGATCTCCCACGCGCAGCCGCCATAATAGTCAGCGAGCATAGAAAAATGCTCGGCGAATAGCCATAACGAATACGCTCCTAGATCGGACTTGCACGTCCGTATCACCGTTTTTTGCGATGACGAACAAAGGTTAGCGGCGCTCGAGAGCGCTGCCTAGTTCATGAACAGCCCGGCGTGTTGAAGGAAATGTCCGAGGGTTTGGCGGGGAAAAGCACCAAAAGATCGCAGCCGTCGGCAGGTCCTACAGAAATTGCCTAGCGGCTGCCGAAAGGTGCGATCTTTTGATTTGAGGGTTCGTGGATTGTTGCCCTTCGGCCCACATGATTTCCTGACCATTGCGGTCAGCGTTGACCTGCTTCAAGGTACCAACAGAGTTCCAGAGATACAGAAAAACCAAATGACACAGCCCAATGCAATCCATGCGAAATTGGCAAGGGTGATTTTGGTGTTCTGACGCCCCTCTGGATCCTGTTCCAAATGGTTGATAGCGGCCTGAACGCGAAGTTGACAATAGGTACCAAAAGCAAGCGATGCCAACCCGATAGGAAAGAAAACTTTGGGTTCTGTCGCAACCAGAACTACATAAGTATTCACGCCTACATTCAACAATGCGCAGAGTATGAGCAAATACGGATGCCAGTTATAGTGTCTGTTTGCGATGCGCAACCGTCGATCTATCTTTATGTACAGCGAATAGATAAAAAATAAACCGAATATCGTACGAGCTACAGGCCAGATTCTCTCGCCTGTAGCAGTTCGATAGGTTTTCCAGTTCTTGTAGTTCCAGTAGATAAAATAGTAGCCAAAGGTCAGGAATGACATGATGATCAACTTGTCTTTGGAGACCACGTAAAACGTTGGAGCCACGTTATTGATTTTTTTGTTGGTAATACATGTGGTGTTTTGGAAAGGCGCATTCATAAGCAGTCGAACACCTTGTTATTTATATTGAACAATAGCTCTCGGGATAGCTTGCAATACCAGCATTCTTTCGGATGTCGTACCAGCCGCTCCGCGCAGGGAGACGTCTTTCCTCTGTAAACCCGATCACAAGGCACAGGTCAACCTATGGAACGGGAAGACTAAGCGAGACCAAACTTAACGAACATGGCAAGAATAATCATTACCGATAGAAGTGCGATAACACACCACTGCAGTACTACTAGCTTACGCTTAAGGCTCGCGGGAAAAGTATTTATGTCTTCGGCACTTAGTCCGCCTCTTTTGAGGTAGAAATTGGGAAAGGTGATGAGTCCGGAAATCCCGCCTACCAGCATCAATTTACCCCAAGGACCACCATGGCGCAGTGATGCGATCGTCATGACGGCCGAACAATTTTTCAAGTGATCCAATATTAGGTCCATTTTTTTGTAAGCCAAGTACAGACACATTCCAATCCAAATGAAAATTCCTCCCAAATCAATTATCCCGACGACCATAAATATTTTCTCAGAAAAGCTCACAGTCATTGGGCAGCCTCATAGATAAGTTCTCCCGTTTTTTCGCCCAGTGTTCCTCCAAGGACACCCCCCGCAAGCGACCCTGTTCCGACCACCAGAACACCGCACCCCACCATTGCCAACCCTCCTGTCGGCACACTTAACCCGATACAGATCGCTCCAACCACGGGCCCTGTCAGGGCGGCGCCTGCCGCCACACCACCTGCCACTCCACCAGCGAAGCTGCCAGTCTCAGTGAATTTAACTTTCTTACAAGCCTGCGCACTATCTGCCGTGCAAACATCCTGAACCTTCATGTACGAAGCCCCACCACCAATAATCGGGCCAATCCACCCCCCGTACTTGATGATTTTGGCCGCTTTGGAAACACCCTCGATATGAGTCGCATAACCTGGAATCTGACCTGCGCCACCAGCCTTGGTCCAACGATGGACCAAATTGCGACTGGAGATGCCCAAGGCGCTTTTCAGGTTCGGATGATCTGGCAGGCCGATGCCCTTTCGCGTCAGGGTGGTCAGATGGATGTCGAGCCTTGAGAGTAGTTGTTTGCGCTCTGCAAAAAAATCCGGCGACCGTAGGTGGCCATCGCGCCGGAAAGTACGTTGATGCAACGCCTCGATATCCCGCAGAACGGTTTTAACGTCCTCCAGGTTTTTGGCGAAGATGGCCTCACCCACACCGATGGCAGTCGAGCCCTGGGCCAGGAACGTTTCGATTTCGTCGCGATGCCGAGCCATGAAGTCGGCCTCATCCGCGCTTAGCGGTTCAAGGGCGTCGTTGATCCATATCGCTGTTTCCATCAACAACGCCTCTTCGCGGGTGCATAGGTGATTGTTCGGATCGCTCAGCACGATCATCGAACCGGCCTTGACCACATCGCGATAAGGATTGAGCGCGCGGAATTTGCGCATCACCGCCGGGTCGGGTGACGGGAACAACGTGGCCTCCAGCGCTTCTCGGGTCACGCTTTTGGGCACAACGTAGAAGCCCGGTTCCTGGTGTTCTACGCGGGTAGATGTTGGGGGCGGCGGGTTGCTCGATAGGGCGAAGCCCGAGTGGCGCGGCGTAGAGGGTGCGCTGTTCATAGATTGGGAAGCCGATCCAGCGGCTCGGCTGGCTTGCGGTGCAGCGTCGGCTGTTCTGTAGGTGGCCGAGTGCAGCGATGGAATCAACTGAGCATTACAAGGGCAACTGCTGACGCTGTCCAACGTGCCAGCGTTACGCCGGCCATTGCTGGTCATGCCCGAGATGCCGCCCACAATCTGATAAGTCTTTCCGTCCTTGCCACAAGAAACCGGATCACCTTCACGAGCACGGGCGATACCATTCATTCTGTTGTGCGCATCCCCATCCATGACTTGGCCGCCGCAGGTGGTTTGGTCACCCAGTCCAATGTAATAGCCCCTGATCATTAGATTTTCTCCTCCATCGAAACGATGAATGAGACGTTGCGGCGCGGGTGAGTCGCTATCCCGGCGGTGTGGGCATTTGGAGCGAATAGGAAACTTCGCACAGAGGGATGTGGCGTTTCCTACGAAAGCCCTCCCTCGACAGACCGGATCCCTCATTAAGCTATTCGAACTTCAACAGCAGGCATACAAGCACCATCCAAACTATGGAAGTTAGTACGATCAATACAAAAACAACGAGAAGGCGCTTCAGGCGAGGTGGAAAGTTTTGGATGTCGGTAGGGTCTACGTCACCATTGAGAATATTTGCCCTCGGAAACACCACCATCCCGGCAATTTTCACGATCAGTACGATTCCCCCTACCCAGCCTTGACCCCGCCATGCGGGGCCCCAGAGATGGATGTAGCGGCTGTTATCCAAGGCCTCCATCATGCCGTCCAGATGCCGACGGCTCAGATACATAGTGAAAATCAAACTTACGAAGCTCAACAGGATTGGGCCGCCATTCAAAATGAGCAGGGCCCACACGGGCCAACCGCTGATCATGGCGGTACGGCCTCATACAGAATCTCGCCTACGATCTCCCCCCTTTGACCGCCAACGGTCGTACCTACCCATGCACCAGTCCCCACCACTGCTGCAACACACAGGACACTCCCAATGCCGCCTGTGGGAACCCCTAGCGCCAAGCAAACAGAGCTGCTAGCCAAAGAGGCTCCTGCGCCACCAGCCCAGCCACCAAAGGCTGATCCGAGAAATTTACCCCCTTCAGTAAACCTGACCCGCCCACAAGTTTCCCCAGATCCCCCGGAACAAACCTCTTGAATCGCCAGCAACGAAGACACCCCGCCAATCCCAATACCGATATACCCACCTGACTTCATGTACTTCGCGGCCCGGCTGGTCGCCTCCACATGCGTGGCATACCCCGGTATCTGCCCCGGTGCTCCGGCCTTGTTCCAGTGATGCATCAAGCTTTGGCTGGGGAGGCCGAAGTGTTAGCAGCTGGGATTTGTGTTTATTCAGTCATCTGAGCTTGATCAGCACGGCTACGATGCCCATCCATGCCAAAGTAAAAGCCATCAACGTTCTATCAATGATGAGAAGACGTTTCAGATAGGGTGGGAAATGTTTGACATCAACGGGGTCCACATCCCCGATGCGGATATACGCATTTGAAAAAATCACCATCCCGGCAATTTTACTCAGCAGCACAAATCCCCCAAAGTAGCCTCGATTTCGCCAAGCGGGAGCCCAAAGGTATATGAAGCGGCTGTTTTTCAAGGCGTCCATCATGGGGTTCAAATGATGGCGAATTAGGTACAAACTGAATGTCAAGCACGCAAGGTTCATAGGGATCATAGCCAACACAATCCAGTCAGACAGCGAAGAGTTCCAGAACTCCCCCAGCGTCATGGCAAAGCTATCTCGTACATAACGTCACCTATTTTTTCGCCTCCCATACTTCCAACAGCTGTACCCGCCCAAGCACCAACGCCCACTACGGCCGCGACACAAATCACACCTCCGATACCAGTAGAGGCTCCAAGCGCCAAGCAAAGCGGCCCGCTGGCTGATAAACCTAAATTTCCACCCCAAGCGCCACCAACGGTAGATAGGCCGAATTTCCCTCCTTCAGTGAACTTAATTCTCTCACAAGCCGCCTCAGAGCCTCCGTTACACACGTCCTGAACAGCTAATAACGAAGACACCCCACCAATCCCAATGCCGATATAACCGCCTATCTGCATATATTTCGCTGCATGACTGGTGCTCTCCACATGCGTGGCATACCCCGGTATCTGCCCCGGTGCTCCGGCCTTGTTCCAGTGGTGCACCAGACTGCGGCTCGAAATGCCGAGGGCGGTTTTCAGTTTGGGATGGTCGCCCAGCGTCGTATGGCCGCGCAGGCGGGTGGAATTCAGCAGGTGGGCATCCAGTTGAGCGAGCAGCAGCTTGCGCTCGGCGAAGAATTGCGGCGATCTAAGATGGCCGTATTGACGAAAGCTGTTCTGGTGCAAGCGTTCCATGGCCTGGAGCGTGTCGCGCAGGCTGGTCAGATGTTTTTCCATCATCACCGCGCTGACACCGAGCCAAGTGGAGGTCTGGCCGGTGAAGCTGGCGATCTCCGCCGCGTGGCGGTGCATGAAGTCGGCTTGCTCGGCGGTCAGGTCATCGAGCGCGGCATTCACCGTTTCCGCCGCCGCCATCACCTGCGCCTCTTCGCGGGTGCATTGATAGTTGTTCGGATCGCTCAGCACGATCATCGAACCGGCCTTGACGACGTTGCGATGAGGATTGAGTGCGCGGAATTTGCGCATCACAGCCGGGTCGGGTGAAGGGAACAACGTGGCTTCCAGCGCTTCGCGAGTCACGCTTCTGGGCACGATATAGAAGCCCGGTTCCTGGGGTTCTACGCGGGTAGATGTTGGGCGTGACGGGTTGCTCGATGGGGCTAAAAACGATTGGCGTGAAGCAGTTGGAGCGCTGGTCGCGGGCTGTGGAGCCGGCTGAGCCGCTCGGCTGGTTTGCGGTGCAGAATTCGCACCTTCATAGGTGGCCCAGAATACCGAAGGGATCAGTTGCGCTTTGCAGGGGCAGGTACTGTGACTATCCAGCGTACCGGCCATTTGCTTACCATGGCTGACCATGTGCGCTACGCCGCCCCTGATCTGATAGATTTTTCCGTCCTTTCCACACGAAACCCGGTCACCTTCGCGGGCGTGCAGCAGGCCGAAAATATTGATCCTACCATCGCCGTCCAGCACTTCCCCGCCACACGTGGTCTTGTCGCCCCGGCCGATGAAATAACCCTTGTTCATTGGGTGTTCTCCTTCATCTCATTCCGGCGCAGACGGCGGCCCTCAGCTGGCCCTACTGCGGGCAAAAAAACTTCTGCGTTCGACACGCCTTTGCGGACGATGAGAATCGCTATGTCTTGGGGGGGATTGATGATTTCGTCGCCATTGCTCAGACGGCTGTCGACCAGTGCAACATCGCTATTGCTTTCACCGGCCCCGGTGACGATCCGCGCCGTGCTGCCATCGGCATATGCGACGTGATCGCCTTTCTGGGCGGCGCGTAGCGTGCGGCCATCCATCTTGAATTCAAACGGTGATGAAGCTTGTTGGATCGTTCCGCCGTCTCGGGTCTGACTACCCTCGGCGGCCAGTCGGTAAATACCGAGTGGCGGATGGGCTTTGACGTAAGCCTGTTGTTGTCTAAGCCGTGTCGCGACTTCATCGACGCAACCCTCCAACCGATCCGGCTCAAAGTAGGGCTCGTCGAGATGGCTCAGGTATTCAGGAGAGGCTTCATTGGTGTGGAGGGATAGCACGGGTGCAGTCATTCTCATGGCTCCTATATACAAGGACGTCGTACGCAAGGCCGCGTTGACAGGTCTCGGAAGCGATGAATAAGACGATGAGCCGCTGATTGAGTGCAATTCCGGCGCGGGTGGCATTTGCAGCGAATAGGAAAGTTCGTAGGTCCAGATGCGCCTTTTCCTACATTACAGAGCATCTGTCGCGTGGTTTTTCGGGAGGCGGTGTGTCAGGTGAGCAATCAGGGGGCTGATACACCGCTTTCGCGAGCAGGCTCGCTCCCACAGAGGAGGCATGCAGACAGTTATTCGGTACTGCCCAGCCCTTGCCAATGCTTGAGGCCAATGAAGATGAACCGCAGTTGCTGAGTAATCTTTGCCTGGGGCGTGAGGTGTTCGGGGAGGGCTTGGGCGGGTGGGTCGATGATGTCCGGCAGGGTGGCGAATACGCTCTTGACGATGAGGTCGGCCATCACGCCTAGGGCGGCCAGGTCCAGGTGCTGCAACTTGGGCATCAAGGCCAGGTCGGCGGCCAGGTCCGAGCTGATGTCTTCGCGCAGTTGGGCGATGGCCTGGCGCACCGGCAGGGAGCCGCCGTATTGCTCGCGGGCCAGGAACAGGAACTGCGATCGATTGGCCTGCACCACATCGAGAAAGATCCGCACAGACGCATCGATAATGCCGCCCATGACGAATTCGTTGTGGCGTACCAGGCGGATGGTTTCGCGAAAGGTCTGGCCGACTTCGCTGACCAGTGCCAGGCCCAGTTGGTCCATGTCGTCGAAGTGCCGGTAGAACCCGGTGGGCACGATGCCGGCCGTCCGGGCGACTTCCCGCAGGCTCAGGCTGCCGAACCCCCGGCCGCACTCCATCAAATGGCGGGCTGCATCCATCAGGGCAATTCGGGTCTGTTGTTTCTGTTCGGCGCGGGGCAGCATCGCAAGGCGGGCTTCTGATTCACGGGAGCGATGCACTCTAGCAAATCGGCTTTGTCGACGTCGAACGGTAGAGAGGGATCAGACGGGAAAAACGAAGGGCTTGAAAAGTCAAAAGCCCGATTGCAGGAATCGGGCTTTTTTCTGGGCCACCATGGGCTCAGCTCACTATGCCGTTGCGTTCGATCGTGCGATCACCACCGCCTTCGGCCACGGTTTCGCCCAGTTTGGTGCGGGAAGACCCGTCTTCAGCGAGGGTCTGGCCAGGTGTGCGGTCAGAACCGTCTGCGGCGAGGGTCTGGCCAGGTGTGCGGTCAGAACCGTCTGCGGCGAGGGTCTGGCCAGGTGTGCGGTCAGAACCGTCTTCGGCAAGGGTTTGGCCAGGTGTGCGAGAAGAACCGTCCTCAACCAGACCTTTTTCTTCCAGACGATCACGGCCACCTTCGGTAACAGTCTGGCTGTAGACAGAGTGGCTGTCCTTGGCCTGTGGCGTGGCTTGTTCGGCAGCTGGCAATGCAAAGGCAGTCGAGGCCAGCAGTGAAAGGGACAGGCTCATCAGTAATTGGCGTTTCATGATCGTTGCTCCGTGGGAGGGCGATAAAGTGGGTACGACGGCAATGCTACTCTCGATAAGTCGATATAAAAGTTCATAAACGCAATGGTAATAATCAACGGAATTGATTGTTCTGGGTGAAGGCTCTAGAGCGGGCCTTTCCGAGGTGTGGTTTTGCACCTAGGTGGGTATTTTGTACCCATCGCTGCCTCGCAAATGTGCGGCTTCGGTAACAGTTTGTTGGCTGATCAGTCAGGATTCTTGCGTTTTTTTATGCCGTTCATCGGCACCAGTCGGCCGTTTTACCAGTCCAACCCTTCATAACGAACCGACTGCAGGTTCGTGTTTTCAGCGGCGTCGCGGTTGCGGACGCTGACTTGTCATCAGGAGCCTTGTGCATGACGCGCACCTCGAAAATCCTCGCCTGGAGCTTTGCCAGCCTTGTTGTCCTGCTGGCCGTGCTGGTCCTGGTCATCGCGTTCTTCGACTGGAACCGCATTAAGCCCACGCTCAATGCCAAGGTTGCCGAGGCGTTGCATCGCCCCTTCGCTATCCACGGTAACTTGGCGGTGTCCTGGCAGCGTGAGCCGGAGGAGGGAGGCTGGCGAGCTTGGTTGCCGTGGCCCCACGTGGTGGCCGAGGACTTGAGCCTGGGCAACCCGGATTGGTCGAAAACCCCGCAAATGGTCACGTTAAAACGTGTTGAGTTGCGCCTGTCGCCCTTGGCCTTGCTGGCCCGGCGGGTGGCGATTGCGCGTATCGACCTGACGGAGCCCAGCGCCAACCTGCAACGCCTGGCTGATGGGCGCGCCAACTGGACTTTCCAATTCGATCCGAAAGACCCGGACGTCGAGCCATCCAGCTGGGTGGTGGACATCGGCACCATCGGCTTCGACAAGGGCCACGTCACCCTTGACGACCAGGCGCTCAAGACCCGGCTCGACCTGTTGATCGACCCGTTGGGCAAACCCATCCCGTTCAGCGATATCGTCGGTGACAAGGTCGCCCAAAAAACTCAGGGCCAAGGTGCGACACCGCAGGACTACGCGTTCGCCTTCAAGGTCAACGGGCAGTATCACGGGCAAAGCCTGGCCGGCTCCGGCAAGGTCGGTGGCCTGCTGGCATTGCAGGATGCGTCACGACCCTTTCCGCTCCAGGCCCAGGCGAAAATCGCCGAGACCCACGTCGAACTGGCCGGCACCCTCTCCGACCCGATGAATCTCGGGGCCTTGGACTTGCGCTTGAAACTGGCCGGCAACAGCCTGGCTCATCTCTACCCGCTGACCGGCGTGACCCTGCCGGATTCGCCGCCTTATGCCACTGATGGCCGCTTGATCGCCAAGCTGCATGAGCCGGGTGGGGCGCTGTTTCGCTATGAGGCGTTCAACGGCAAGATCGGCGACAGCGATATCCATGGCGACCTGGCCTATGTCGCCAGCCAGCCGCGGGCGAAGCTCAGTGGCGCGCTGGTCTCCAATCAACTGCTTTTCAGCGATTTGGCGCCGCTGATCGGGGCCGACTCCAATGCCGAGCAAAAGGCCCGGGGCGGCACCAGCAAGCAGCCGTCCGACAAGGTCTTGCCCGTGGAAGAATTTCGCACCGAGCGTTGGAGTGTGATGGACGCCGATGTGAAGTTCACTGGCAAACGCATCGTCCATAGTGAGCAGTTGCCGTTCACCGATCTGTACACCCATCTGGTGCTCAACGATGGGCAGTTGAGCCTCGAGCCCCTGCGTTTCGGCGTGGCCGGTGGCCGTCTCGATGCGCAGATCCGCCTCAACGGGCACACTCAGCCCCTTGAAGGCCAGGCGAAGTTGACGGCGCGCGGCTTCAAGCTCAAGCAGCTGTTCCCGGGTTTTGAGCCGATGAAAACCAGCTTCGGCGAACTGAACGGCGATGCCGATATCACCGGCCGCGGCAATTCGGTGGCGGCGTTGCTGGGCACTTCCAACGGCACGTTGAAAATGCTCATCAACGATGGTGCCATCAGTCGTGAGCTGATGGAGTTGGCGGGGCTGAACGTCGGCAACTACGTGGTGGGGAAAATCTTTGGCGACAAGGAAGTGAAGATCAACTGCGCGGCGGCGGATTTCGATATCAAGACGGGCCTGGCGACCACGCGCCTGTTCGTGTTCGACACCGAGAACGCGATCATTTACATCGACGGCACGGCGAACATGGCGAATGAACAGCTGGACCTGACCATCACCCCAGAGTCCAAGGGCTGGCGCCTGATTTCCCTGCGCTCGCCGTTGTACGTGCGAGGCCCGTTCGCCAAGCCCGCCGCCGGGGTCAAGGCGGTGCCGCTGATGCTGCGCGGTGCCGGGATGGTGGCGTTGGGTGTGATCGCAACACCGGCCGCCGGCTTGCTCGCGTTGGTGGCGCCCAGCGGCGGAGAGCCGAAAGAGTGCGCGCCGCTGCTGGAGCAGTTGAAGGCGGGCAAGGCGCCGGTGACGGTCAAGCCGACCCGGTAGCCGAGCCTTGCAGTGATACTGCCGGCCCCATCGCGAGCAGGCTCGCTCCCACATTCGACCGAGTTTCTTCAGGAAGAATGCGGTCCCCTGTGGGAGCGAGCCTGCTCGCGATGGCGGTATTAGAGATCGGCCAGGAGATCGGCCATGTCATCGGCATGTTCTTCTTCCTGGGCGAGGATGTCTTCGAAGATGCGCCGGGTGGTCGGGTCTTTTTCACCGATGTACTGGATGATTTCCCGGTAGCTGTCGATGGCGATCCGTTCTGCCACCAGGTCCTCGTACACCATTTCTTTGAGGGTGTTGCCCGCCACGTACTGGGCGTGGGAATTGCGGGTCAACAGGTCGGGGTTGAATTCCGGCTCGCCGCCCAGTTGCACGATGCGTTCGGCGAGTTTGTCGGCGTGTTCGGCTTCCTGGTTCGCGTGCTCGAGGAATTCACTGGCCGCCACGCTGGCCTTGAGGCCGGTGGCCATGAAGTAGTGGCGCTTGTAGCGCAGCACGCAGACCCATTCGGTGGCCAGTGCTTCGTTGAGCAGGCGGACGACTTCTTGCCGATCGGCGCCGTAGCCTTCGGTCACTGCACCGTTCTGCACGTTCTGCCGTGCACGTTCGCGCAGGGTGGTTACATCGGATAAGTGCATGTCGCTCATCTCGTTCTCCTGGAGGCTGATCCGGTGGGAGCGTCACGCTCTGATGGCGCGATCACTTCTTTAGGTGGGAGTGATGGGCGAAGCAAAAAGTTTTATGAAATACCCCGTGTAGGAGCTGCCGAGTGCAACGAGGCGGCGATCTTGTCCCCGACAATTGAGTCATGAGCGAACGCCAAAAAAGCAAAGTCAAAAGATCGTCCGAACGCGGTCCGAGCCTTCGGCAGCGGCTACGCCTGCGACATCGCAAACACCGGGGGGAACCCCGACAGCCGCGCTTCCTCCCCTAGCCACTGGAAGAACGCCCGCACCGGCGGATGGCGTTCGCGGCCCGGGACGCACAGGGCGCTGTAGCCGGCGCCATTGACCTGAACGTCCGGGCGATAGCCCACCAGCAAGCCGCTGGCGATGCTTTCAGAGACCAGAATATTGCTCGCCAGCACTAGGCCCTGGCCGGCAATCGCCGCTTGCAAGGCGTAATGCTCCTCGTCGTACTCGCGCATGCATGGCTGCCGGGTAAGCCAGGTTTCCCCGGCCTGGGCGCACCAGGCATCCCAACCGTGGGCGTACAGCTTGGAGTTGTGCCAATGCACGCTGATCAGCGTCGGCACCTGCCGGGCCGCCAGGGCCACCTGTTCAGGCGAACCATAGACCCCGAAGCTTTCATCGAACAGGCACATGCCGTACAGGTTCGGGTAGGTGTCCAGGCTGTAGCGCACCACCAGGTCGACGCTGGCGTCCTGGTGCAGGTCGATCACCTCGCAGTGGGTGTCCAGGCGCACGTTGATGTTGGGGTGGCGTGTATAAAAACGCCCCAGGCGAGGCACCAGCCACAGGGCGGCAAACGCTGCAGTGGTGGACAGGGTCAGGTGACTGGTGCTGCGTTGCGGGCGCAGGGTGTCGACGCTTTGCGCCACTTCCAGCAACGCCCCGTGCAGGCTGTGAAACAAACGTTGCCCGCCGTCGGTGAGGCGTACCTGGCGTGGCAGGCGTTCGAACAGCGCCAGCCCCAGCCAGCTCTCCAGGGATCGAATCTGATGGGAGACCGCGGTAGGTGTCACCGACAACTCCGCTGCTGCCGCCTTGAAACTGAGCAGCCGCGCGGCTGCCTCGAAAGCCCGCAGGGCGTTAAGCGGCAGGTTGGCGAACATCCTAATTCTCCTGAAATACGATGGGTGAGATTAATTCATCCAAATGAACTAACGCTCATTTGTCTGTCAGCGGCAGCGAGCTTCAAGCTACAGGGAAAAAGCAGTGTTGATTGTAGCCGTATAAAAGGAGATTAAGATGAGTAAAATTCTTGTGGTGCATGGCAGTCCCCGTGGTGAACGCTCTCATTCCCGGCGTTTGACCGAGGCCTTTGTTTCGGCGTGGCAGGCCGCCCATCCGCAATCCCAATTGACCCGTCGCGAAGTCGGTCGGACGGTGATTGCGCCGGTCAACGAAGCTTTCATCGCCGCGGCGTTCTACCCCGAGCCCCAGGCGCGACCGTTGACCATGCAGGCGGACCTGGCCCTGAGCGATGTCTTGGTCGGGGAGTTGCTAGCCCATGACCGATTGGTGATCTCCGCGCCCATGCACAATTTCAGCGTGCCCAGCGGCGTGAAGGCCTGGATCGACCAGATCGTGCGCATCGGGCTGACGTTCAACCACAGCCTGGATAACGGCGTGTCGCACTACGAGCCGCTGGTGTTGGGTAAGAAGGCGCTGATCGTGACCAGTCGCGGCGATTTCGGTTTCGGGCCCGGCGGCCAGCTGGAAAGCATGAACCACGCCGACACGCTGTTGCGCACCGTCCTGGGGTTTATCGGCATCACCGATGTGACGGTGGTGGCGGCAGAAGGCGAAGAATCGGCCGAGCGCAGCTTTGCGTTGTCCTGCGCCGAGGCCCAGGAGCGTTTGCTGGCGCTGGCGCGGACGTTCTGATCGGCCCAACGGGCGCAATCTCTGGCCATGGGGCCATGGCAGTGACACGGGTGTCATAGACAGGTCATCATCAGTACCGATGCTGACCCCTCTTGATCACAAGGATGTCGCCATGTCGCAACGCTGCGCCACTCGTTACCCGCTGGTACTGGTCCCGGGGATGTTCGGGTTCATACGCCTGGTGCTGTATCCGTACTGGTATGGGATCGTCTCGGCGTTGCGTCGCGGCGGGGCCGTGGTCGTGGCGGTGAAGGTTTCGCCGCTGCACTCTTCCGAGGAGCGCGGCGAGCAATTGCTGGCGCGGATCGAGGAGATCCTGCGGCAAACCGGTGCGCCGAAAGTCAACCTGATCGGCCACAGCCAAGGCAGTCTCACCGCCCGCTATGCAGCCGCCAAACGCCCGGACCTGGTAGCGTCGGTCACGTCGGTGGCCGGCACCAACCACGGCTCAGAACTGGCGGATTACCTGCAAGCCCACTACCCCGCCGACAGCGCCAAGGGACGCGTGCTCAGTGCCGTGCTGCGCCTGATCAACACCTTGATGAGCCTGCTGGAAACCGGTTATCGCGGGCCGAAGCTGCCGGTGGATATTCACGCTTCCCATGCCTCCCTGACCACCGCCGGGGCGGCACTGTTCAACCAACGTTATCCACAGGGTCTGCCGCTAACCTGGGGCGGCAATGGACCGGAAGAGGTCAATGGCGTGCGATATTACTCGTGGTCCGGCACCTTGCAGCCGGGCAAGACTGACAAGGGGGGCAACCTGTTCGACGGCACCAACCGCAGCTGCCGTTTATTTGCTCGTACGTTTGTTAGGGAGGCGGGGCAGTGCGACGGTATGGTCGGACGCTACAGCTCGCACCTGGGCACAGTGATCGGCGATGACTATCCGCTGGACCACTTCGATATCGTCAATCAATCGCTGGGGCTGGTGGGCAAGGGGGCCGAGCCGATCCGGTTGTTTGTCGAGCATGCCGAGCGGTTGAAGGCTGCTGGCGTGTAGCTCAGGCACAGAGGATCCACCTGGTGAAGGTGTAACAGGTTTTGTCTACACTGCACTTCATCGCCACACCCTCGTGTGGCAGCCAGGAGAACCACCATGAAGACGCTGCGTGTGCCTTTGTTGATGATCGGTTTATTGCTTTGTTCCCAGGGCTTCGCCGAAACGGCGCAGCAGTCTAAGATGACCACCTGCAACGCCGACGCTACCGCCAAGGCGCTCAAGGGCGACGAGCGCAAGGTCTTCATGAGCAACTGCCTCAAGGCTACCCCGCAGGAGCGCATGAAAACCTGCAACGTCACGGCCACCGAGCGGGCTCTGAAGGGGGACGCCCGCAAGGCGTTCATGAGTGAGTGCCTGAAGAAAAAATAAGCGTTGAATCCATAACTCTATCGCGAGCAAGCGCGCTTCCACAGTGGGTTTGTATTGTCCGGCCCAGGGTGGAAGCGCGCTTGCTCGCGATGAGAGCGACACAGCCACTGCAAAAAACACCTGAACTGCGACCAAGGTCGGCCGACACAATCCCTAGTGCTGCCAGCGGATCGCTGGCAGACTGCCGATCCTTTTACGCCGTTTTGTCCTGAGGCTGTATGCCAACGTTTTCTCAGCGTCATGTGTTGTTGGTGATCAGTTGGGTGATCATTTTTGGTGGGCTGTTGCTGGTGTTGCCGCTGCGCCTGTTGCCGAGCCTGCTGGCCGGGCTGCTGGTGTTCGAACTGGTCAACATGCTCACCCCGCAGTTGCAACGCCTGATCGAAGGCCGCCGCGCTCGCTGGCTGGCGGTGGCATTGCTGGGCACGCTGGTGGTCAGTGCGCTGACGCTGATCTTCGCAGGTGCCTTCAGTTTCCTGTTACATGAAGCGGAAAACCCTGGCGCGTCCCTGGACAAGTTCATGACCGTGGTCGACCGTGCCCGTGGGCAATTGCCGCCGTTCATCGACGCTTACCTGCCGGCCAGCGCCGCCGAATTCCGGGTGGCGATCGGCGACTGGGTGAGCAAACACCTGAGCGACCTGCAACTGGTGGGCAAGGACGCGGCCCACATGTTCGTGACGCTGCTGATCGGCATGGTGCTGGGGGCCATCGTTGCCCTGCAACGCATCCCCGACCTGACCAAGCGCAAGCCCCTGGCTGCAGCGCTGTTCGATCGTCTGAACCTGCTGGTCAAGGCGTTTCGCAACATCGTGTTCGCCCAGATCAAGATTTCCTTGCTCAACACCTTCTTCACCGGGATTTTTCTGGCGGTGGTGCTGCCGCTGTTCGGCATACATCTACCCTTGGCCAAGACCCTGATCGTGATGACGTTTTTGCTGGGGCTGCTGCCGGTCATTGGCAACCTGATGTCCAACACCCTGATCACCATTGTCGCCATGTCACTGTCGATCTGGGTGGCGGTGGCGGCGCTGGGTTACCTGATCGTGATCCACAAGCTCGAGTACTTCCTCAACGCCCGCATCGTCGGCGGGCAGATCAGCGCCAAGTCCTGGGAGTTGCTCATGGCGATGCTGGTGTTCGAAGCCGCGTTCGGCCTGCCGGGAGTGGTGGCGGGGCCGATTTATTATGCGTATCTCAAGAGTGAGTTGAAGCAGGTGGGGATGGTTTGATCCGGTAGGCGTCGCCTGTTCTGGCGCCATCGCGAGCAGGCTCGCTCCCACAGTTGACCGAGTTCCTTCAGAGGGAATGCGATTCAATGTGGGAGCGAGCCTGCTCGCGATGGACGCGCCGCAGAACTGGATCAGACCTGAGTGCCGTACCGCTTCATCGCCTCGATCGCCAACCCGCTGCCGATACTGCCGAAGATATTGCCTTCCACATGCCGCGCCTGGGGCAGCATCGCCGAGACGCTGTTGCGCAGCGCCGGAATGCCGCTGGAGCCGCCGGTGAAAAACACCGTGTCGACCTGATCGACCCGCACGTTGGCATCGTTGAGCAACTGCGTGACGCTGCCGCGTACCCGCTCCAGCAAGCCGTCGATGGCCGACTCGAACAAGGCCCGGCTCAGGTCCACGCTCAGGCCCGGCTCGATCCGGTCCAGCGGCACGTGGCGTTGGTCGGATTGAGTCAGCTGGATCTTGGTTTCTTCCACTTCCATCGCCAGCCAGTGCCCGGCGCGCTGTTCGATCAGCTTGAACAGCCGGTCGATGCCGCCGGTGTCTTCGATGTCGTAGCGCATGCTGCCCAGGGCCAGGGTGGTTTTTTGCGAGTACACCGCGTTGATGGTGTGCCAGGTCGCCAGGTTCATGTGGTGGCTGGTGGGCATGTAGGCGCCGCTCTTCATGCGGCTGCCGTAGCCAAACAGCGGCATCAGGCCGGCCAGCGAGAGCTGCTTGTCGAAATCGGTCCCGCCGATGTGCACGCCACCGGTGGCGAGGATGTCGGCGTGGCGGTTGTCGTGTGTGCGGCGCTCGGGCGACAGGCGCACCAGAGAGAAGTCCGAGGTGCCGCCGCCGATGTCGACGATCAGCACCAGCTCCTCTTTCTCGATGGTCGATTCATAGTCGAATGCCGCCGCGATGGGCTCATATTGGAACGAGACTTCCTTGAAACCGATGGCGCGGGCGACGTCCACTAAAGTGTTTTCCGCTTCCTGGTCGGCCATTTCATCGTCGTCGACAAAAAACACCGGGCGACCCAGCACCACTTCTTCGAACTCCCGACCGGCGGTGGCTTCGGCACGTTTCTTCAACTGGCCGATGAACAGCCCCAGCAGATCCTTGAACGGCATGGCCGTGCCCAACACGCTGGTGTCGTGCTTGATCAGCTTGGAGCCCAGCAGACTCTTGAGCGAGCGCATCAGCCGGCCTTCGTAGCCTTCCAGGTATTCGTGCAGGGCCAGTCGGCCATACACCGGACGGCGCTCCTCGAGATTGAAAAAGACCACCGAGGGCAGGGTGATCTTGTCGTCCTCCAGCGCGATCAACGTTTCCATGCCGGGGCGCAGCCAGCCGACAGTGGAGTTGGACGTGCCAAAGTCGATGCCACAGGCACGGGCCGGGGATGCGTTTTTCATGTCTTTCGGGTTCCAGTTGAAAAAACGGCCGCGCAGTGTATGTCAGTGCGGCGCGGATTCGAAGGCCGGTTATCTGCTAATTCGCAATCGTTGGCCTTGAAAGACGGCATCGCACCCCCAAACTTGCTGGCATGAGCCTGGTAGCACAGGGCGGGCACAAGAACCGCCGCCGGCTGCCGATAAACTTCTGAAGCGCCGCCCGTTCACAAACCTTGAGATTGGTCAAACTCCGGGGCTTGTATTACGAGCATGCTGTGCATGGCGGCGCTATATCGATAACGGATGGTGATCCTTCAATGGACTTCAAAGACTATTACAAGATCCTGGGTGTTGAGCCGACGGCCGACGACGCCACGATCAAGGCCGCCTATCGCAAACTGGCGCGCAAGTACCACCCGGATGTGAGCAAGGAAAAGGACGCCGAGACCCAGTTCAAGGACGTCTCCGAAGCCTATGAAGCGCTGAAAAGCGCCGACAAGCGCGCCGAATACGACGACCTGCGCCGCTACGGTCAGCACGGCCAGCCGTTCCAGGGCCCGCCGGGTTGGCAGAGCCGTGGCGGTTTTGACGGCCAGGACACCGGCGACTTCTCGGACTTCTTCAGTTCGATCTTCGGCAATCGCGGACCGGGTTTCGGTGGTGGGCAGTCAGGTCGCAGTGCCGGCCGTCGAGGACAAGACGTGGAAATGGAATTACCGATCTTCCTGGAAGAGACCCTGTCGAGCGAGTCGAAAAAGGTCAGCTTCCAGGTGCCGCAGTACAACGCGGCCGGCCAGCATGTGAGCAACACCAGCAAAAGCCTGAACGTGAAGATCCCGCTGGGGGTGACCGACGGCGAACGCATCCGCCTCAAGGGCCAGGGTGCGCCGGGCGTCGGCGGCGGTGCCAATGGTGACTTGTACCTGATCATTCGTTTCGCGCCGCACCCCAAGTTCGACGTTGAAGGCCAGGACTTGATCATCACGTTGCCCCTGGCGCCGTGGGAATTGGCGCTGGGCACTGAAGTGGCGGTCCCGACCCTCACCGGCAAGATCAACCTCAAAGTCCCGGCCGGCAGCCAGAATGGCCAACGCATGCGCGCCAAGGGCCACGGTCTGCGTAACAAGGCCGGCGAGCGCGGTTACCTGTTCGTGCAACTCAAGGCCGTGATGCCCAAGGTCAGCGACGAAACGGTCAAGGCGTTGTGGGCGGAACTGGCGAAGAAAGCCGTGTTCGATCCGCGGGAGAACTTCTGACAGCGCCCCGTTTCTGTTGGTAGGAGCTGTGTAGGAGCTGACGAGTGAAACGAGGCTGCGATCTTTTGATCTTGATCTTTCGCTCTAAACTCAATGGGTAACGGAAAGATCGCAGCCTCGTTTCACTCGTCAGCACCTACACAGTAAAAGCATTGGGAGAAGCAGACCATGAGCAACCCGATCATTGAACTGAACCTGGTGGAATTCTGTGAAGCCGCCGCATTGGCCGATGTCCATGTGATCGAAATCGTCGAGCATGGCATCCTCGAACCCCACGGCGCGGCCCCGACGGATTGGCGTTTCACCGATTACGAACTGACCCTGGCCAAGCGTGCCGCGAAGCTGCGGCACGACCTGGACCTGGAATGGGAAGGCGTTGCCCTGGCGCTGGACCTGCTGGAGGAAGTCCAGCAATTGCGGGACGAGAACCGGCGGCTGCGCCGGCAGCTGGGTCGTTGGGTGGACTGACAGCGGCGCTCGTGCCCGTTATGTCTTGTCGAAATAGCGATAAATAGTTACCGCACTCTTCGAGCGCGCGCTGGTTAGGCTCGGGTTTTCCAGCATCAAGGACGACCCGATATGTCAGAACCCATTCTTCCCCCCGTGAGGCCTGAAGCCCGCGGCCTGCACTTGGACCTGCTCAAAACTCGTATTCCCGGTTGGTACAGCGGGGCCATCGTGCAGCGCCAGCAGGCGCTGAGCGAGCATGCGCTGGAACTGCCAGACTGGTATGTAAAGGCCTCCCACGAAACCAGGGCCAACCTCAAGAGCCGTCATTCGCGCTACCGCGAGACCTTGAACCAGGTCGATAACACCTTGGGCGATATCCGGGATGTTCGTGCCTTTGCCGAGCCGCTGCTTAAGCAGGCGATTGAGGCTGAGTTCAAGCAGGAGCTGAACGTCCACCAAGTCTATTTCGTCCGCAAGTACGGACGCCAAGTTCGCAGTGATTTCTTTGGCGCGCTCGTCCTGGATAACGGAGAGCGTCATTTCAATCAGTACGAATACCACGGCGCTTCGCTGTTGGAGACCGCGCTGGGCAACTTCGAACCTGACGAAGAAAACCAGCCAGGTTGTGCCGATTGCACGCTTATCACCACTCAGCGCCCGTTTTATGGTGGGGCGGTCGAGCCTTCCATCAGTGCCTTTCGCGCGGGGGCGTTGTCGATTGCGCCCCAAGCCTTTGCCAAGCTATGTCGCACGTTGGACCTGGGGCGCCAGTATCAAGAACACATCAACGCTATCGTACGGCCGGCAGATGAGGTGTCACGCAACCCGTTGGACCGCCAACTGCGCGATCATCACCGGCAAGGTTTGGCGCTGAGCATGGAGCTCGCCTGGGCAAAGGGGGATATCAGTCGGGCGGCTTATCGAATGTTGCAACAGGTGGTCGGCGACCAGGACGCAATCACCTTGGACGACCGCGCGGTGACCTTCACTTCGCTGAACGTTTTCGACATCGAGTTGGTTGGCCCGGTGCTGATCGGACCGGAGCGTGAAAACAGCCGGCGAGTCGAGCGGCTCGTGGCCTACCTTCCCGGTGATCCCGAGCAGCCGCTGAAGGAGTTTGCTTCCAGCGCCGACTTCATGGCTGAAACGCGGCGGCGCCTGCACGGCATCACCTATCGGCGCTTTTTCAGCCGTTTTGTGCCGCTGCGCAAGCAAGGCGTTTTTTTCGAGCAGTTCAACCGGTTCTACCAACCCTCTGAGCAGGCAGAGGACCAGGTCGACTACCCGCTCAAGCCGAACCTGCGGCGGCTGCCCATGGGCACTTCGCCCATTCCCGCCCCGTTGTGGGAGTCCTTGCGGCGACGGCAGATCCAGAAGATCCAACTCGACGCACGGGCGGTAGCGGTGCCCACCGGTGATGAAGACAAGAAAGCCCGTCTGGCGCGCCAGGAAAGTTATTTGAATGCGGTCATCGATGTGCTCAACCTGGGAGCGTTCGTCGTGCCAGGGCTGGGGCCGCTGATGTTGACGGTTGGGGCGGTACAGATGTTCAACGAGGCCTTTGAGGGCATCGAAGCGTTCGAACGGGGGGAGACCAAAGAAATGTGGGCACATTTTTCCAGCGTCGCCCTCAATACCGCGTTCGTGGCCACGGGCGCCGCGGTGCTGCCGCATATCCAATGGTCCAACGCCGTGGATCAGTTGGAACCGGTCCAGTTGGACAACGGCGAATCGCGGCTGTGGCGTCCCGACTTGACCCCTTACCGGAGCGATCTTGTGCCGCCCGCGGGTGCAGTGCCGGACGCTCGAGGTTTGCATCGGGTCAACGGCCGTCAGGTCCTGGTGCTGGATGGCCAGCACTATGAAGTGCAGCGGGATCCGTCCACGCAGCGGTATCGCATTCGGCACCCCTCCCGACCGGATGCCTATCAGCCCGAGTTGACGGACAACGGCAGCGGCGCGTGGAACCATGAACTGGAGCACCCCTATGGCTGGGAGGGCGCGAAGTTGATAAAGCGGCTAGGGCATCGGGTCAAGGATTTCAGCGCGGCGGAACTGGAGCAGATTCGCATCGCCAGCGGCACCCCTGACGATGTGCTACGACGTGTACACGTGGAGGGCGCGCCGATGCCGGCGTTGCTGGCCGATACGATCACGCGCTTCGACATTTGTCGGCAAATCGAGGTGTTGACCGGGCAACTGCAAAGCGAAGACGCGCTGCAATACGACAACGCCGAGCCGATGGCCCAGTTGCACTTGCTCACCCGTTATGGCCCGTGGCCAAAGGGGCTGCAGCTGGAGGTGCTCGATCACTCGGGCAGGCGTCTGTGGCAATTCGCCCCCGGGCCTGAAGGTAACGCCGCAGCCCAGGGGGGCAGCCTCGCCGAAGCGAACGTGCGGACGCCTTCGGTGTTGAAAAACCTGATCGAGGCGGTGGATGCCGCCGGCGGCGACCTGTTGGCGGATGCGCGCCCGGCCATGGCGAAAACCGACATGCCGGCCCGAGTTCGCCAGCTCAGGAAAAAACTCGCGGAGATCGTGGTGCGTGAGAAAGCGGGTTTGTTCAATGACTATTATGGCAAGGAGGACTTCTCGAACGACCCCCGTGCGACGTTGATCAAATCCCGCTTCCCTTCGGTCCCCGCCGGGGCAATCGACCAGATGCTGGCCCATGCCAGCCCGACTGAAACAGAACACATGGCTGCATGGGATTTCGCCAATGCAGCCCAGACCAAACCCATCCCGTTGCGTATCGCCGAAGAGCTGCGTCATTTCCAGCGGGCCGTGCGGATGAACCGAGCCTACGAGGGGTTGTACCACGAGCCGTTGGCCACCGCCGATACGTCGCGGTTGGCGCTGGCGACCTTGAAAACCTTGTCGGGTTGGAGTGATGCGGTGCGCATCGAGTTGCGCGAAGACGACGTGACCGGCGTATTGATCGACGCGATCGGGCCGCAGGACGCGCAGCAGATCAAATACGTGGTCAAGGATGAGGAGGCCTACAAGTCTTTCGACGACCAGGGCAACGACCTGAGCCACTGGGGGAGCCTCTACGATGCGTTGCTGCGTGCCCTTCCGGATGCCGAGCGCCAGGCAATCGGCCTGCCGTCGATCCATCAAGCAGACCTGTTGAAACAGACCATTGGTGCCGCCCCATTGAGCCGGGATTCCCTGGCGAGCCTCTTGAAGCTGCCACCGATCAAGCCCTGGTTCAAATCGCCGATGCGCCTGGCCTCGGGCCAGCTCGGCTACCCGTTGGGGGGGCTGCGCGAACTGTTGGGGGTGGGGCGTTCACCGCAAAGCCGGGTCCTTGAGCTGTACCCGGACTATACCGCGCAAGAAGTCGAGGCTTTGCTGGATTCATTGGGCGGGGGAGCCGTCAAGGAACTGAAGCGGCGTAAGGTCGAGCTGAATATGCTGCATCGGGATCTGGACCGTTGGGCCAACACGCCGGCTTGGCGTGAGGTGGGGCGTCAGCGTTACGTGGATGTGGACCCGCAAGCCAGGCGAGCGCTGGCTGAGCGCATCAAGCGTTGCTGGCGGCGCCAGGCTCCGGTGGTATCGGCGATGGACGGCAGCAGGGTGGGATATGAGTTGAGGATTAGCCAACAGTATGTGGGAGGCCTTCCCGACCTGACCGCCGATTTCAGCCATGTGGTCTCACTGAGGTTGAATGATATGGGGCTTACAACCGCGGACAGTGAAAGTTTCCTCGCCAGTTTTTCTTCCCTTCGCTGGTTGGATATGACCCGCAACAGGCTGACTCATCTTCCCGCCACGCTAGAGGCGATGAAGGGCCTGACCAAGCTCGATCTGGGATCTAATCAGATATTTCTGACACCCCAAAGCGTCGTAACGCTACAAAGCTTGACCCGACTGAAAGTACTCAATCTGGAGTTTAATCCGCTGGGAAGCTTGCCGGATTTCAGTTTTTTGTCCGATCTGAGGGGCCTGTATTTGAAGGGCACCGGCATTAGTGTCTGGCCCAGCGGCCTCAGTGAGCTGCCTCTGGATCGGCTGGATTTGCGCGACAACCAACTGACCCAGGTCCCGGACAATCTGATTGATCCGCCGGCAGAGCGTGCTCGCGCCACCGCTCGCCTCAATGGGGTGACGCTCTTGCAGGGTAATCCGTTGAGCGAGCTGACCGAGCAGCGCTTGGGCGATTACTGGACGAACCTCTCGCTGTCGCATCCGCAATGGCTGGCTTTGCGTGGGTACGGTGCGTTTGGGCCTGCCTCTACCGGCAGGCCGTCAAGCGTGCAGCAGTGGTTACGCAATTTGCCGGGAACCGAGCTAGAGACAAAGAAAGCTTTGTGGCAAAGCCTGGCAAATGAACCGCAGTCCAAGGAGTTGTTTCACCTGTTGAATCGATTGGCCGGTTCTTACGAGGGCCAGGAAAACTATTCGGACCTTCAGGCTCGTGTTTGGCAGATGCTTGAAGCGGCCAGGGATTCCACGCAGTTGCGTCGTGAACTGTTTGAACTGGCCGGCGCCCCGGCGTGCGTGGATCGGGCGTCGTTGTCGTTCAGCTACCTGGAAATCAGGTTGATGATTCACAACGCCATGGCTACGGCGGCGGCAGGGGACGAGGCGGCGACGTTGGTTCGCCTGGCGAAGGGGTTGTTTCGCCTTGATGAGGTGGAGCGCATCGCCCAGCAGGATATCCAGCAGCGGCGTGATGCTATCAATGCCCGTCTCGATCTCACGGCCGCGAAGAAGGTCGAAAAAATAAAGAAGATAGAAGAGGTCGAGGTTCGTCTGGCCTATCGCGTGGGTCTGAAGGCGCGACTGGAGCTACCGAAACAACCCTCAGGCGCACGGTTTGTCTCGATGGGACAGGTTACGGGTCCGATGCTCGATGCGGCGGCCGCCCTCGTCTTGGCGCTGGACGATACGCCTGCGCAATTCCAGTCGCTGGTGAGCCGGGATTTCTGGATCGACTACCTGAGGCAACAACATTCGGCGCCCTTCCAGGCGCTGACCGACACGCTCATCGCCAAGCAGATTGAACTGGATGAGGCGAAGGTCGCCGGCACCCTGGAGGCGACCGACTATGCCTCTCAATCCGAGGCGTTGGCCTTGCAGCATGGCATCAAGGAGGCGGAGCTGATTCAGTCATTGACTCAATCGGAACTGGACGCGCTGAAGGAAAGTACCGAATTGTAGGTTGAACCCGCTCGGTCATTTCAGGGCAGTGAATCTCTGTGGCGAGGGCGCAAGCGCCCTCGCCACAGCATGTTCGGCAAGCGATCCCACTCAGAACAGGAAATAACGCTGCGCCATCGGCAGCACTTCGGCCGGTTCGCACCATAGCAACACACCGTCGGCCTTGACCTGGTAGGTCTGCGGATCGACGTCGATGCTCGGCAGGTAGTCGTTGTGGATCAGGTCGGTCTTCTGCACATCGCGGCAGCCTTTGACCACGGCGATTCTTTTCTTCAGCCCAAGTTGTTCCGGTAACCCCGCCTCGGCGGCGGCCTGGCTGATGAAGGTCAGGCTGGTGGCATGCCGCGAGCCGCCAAAGCTTGCGAACATCGGTCGGTAGTGCACCGGTTGCGGTGTCGGGATCGAGGCGTTGGCATCGCCCATCAGGCTGGCGGCAATCGCCCCACCCTTGAGAATCAAGGTCGGCTTGACGCCGAAGAACGCCGGGCGCCACAGCACCAGATCAGCCCACTTGCCCACTTCGATGGAGCCCACTTCATGGCTGATGCCATGGGTGATCGCCGGGTTGATGGTGTACTTGGCGATGTAGCGCTTGATACGGAAGTTGTCGTTGCCTTCGCCGTCGCCGGGCAGGGCGCCGC
The DNA here is from genome assembly GCF_963970515.1 of Pseudomonas sp. RL_5y_Pfl2_73. Classification (NCBI taxonomy): domain Bacteria; kingdom Pseudomonadati; phylum Pseudomonadota; class Gammaproteobacteria; order Pseudomonadales; family Pseudomonadaceae; genus Pseudomonas; species Pseudomonas sp. RL_5y_Pfl2_73. The sequence goes on from NZ_CAXAPD010000006.1 coordinate 161,193, forward strand.
GTTGCTTCTTCATCTTGTCGGCGGTCTGCCAGGTGCGCGTGATGACTTCGCCGACGCGGCCCATGGCCTGACTGTCGGAGCTGATCATCGAGAAGGCGCCGAGGTCGTGGAGAATGTCTTCGGCGGCGATGGTCTCGCGGCGGATACGGCTTTCGGCGAAGGCCACGTCTTCGGCAATGCTCGGGTCCAGGTGATGGCAGACCATCAGCATGTCCAGGTGTTCGTCGATGGTGTTGCGGGTGAACGGCCGGGTCGGGTTGGTGGAGCTGGGCAGCACGTTGGCGAAGCCGCAGGCCTTGATGATGTCCGGCGCGTGACCGCCACCGGCACCTTCGGTGTGGTAGGTGTGGATGGTGCGGCCCTTGAAGGCGGCGAGGGTGGTTTCCACGAAACCCGATTCGTTGAGGGTGTCGGTGTGGATCGCCACCTGCACGTCGTACTGGTCGGCCACGCTCAAGCAGTTGTCAATGGCGGCCGGGGTGGTGCCCCAGTCTTCGTGCAACTTCAGGCCGATGGCGCCGGCCTTGACCTGCTCGATCAACGGCTCTGGCAGGCTGGCGTTGCCCTTGCCGGTGAAACCGATGTTCATGGGGAACGCATCGGCGGCCTGGAGCATGCGCGCCAGGTGCCAGGGACCGGGGGTGCAGGTGGTGGCGTTGGTTCCGGTGGCCGGCCCCGTGCCGCCGCCGATCATGGTGGTGACGCCACTCATCAGCGCTTCTTCGATCTGCTGCGGGCAGATGAAATGGATGTGGGTGTCGATACCGCCGGCGGTGAGGATCATGCCTTCGCCAGCGATCACTTCGGTGCTGGCGCCGATGGCGATGGTCACGTCGGGCTGGATATCCGGATTGCCGGCCTTGCCGATGGCCGCGATGCGTCCGTCCTTGAGGCCGACATCGGCCTTGACGATCCCCCAGTGGTCGATGATCAGCGCGTTGGTGATCAAGGTGTCCACGACCTCGGCGGCCAGCAGTTGACTCTGGCCCATGCCGTCGCGAATCACCTTGCCGCCGCCGAACTTCACTTCTTCGCCGTAGGTGGTGAAGTCCTTTTCCACTTCGATCCACAACTCAGTGTCGGCCAGGCGGACCTTGTCACCGACGGTGGGGCCGAACATGTCGGCGTAGGCTTGTCTCGAAATCTTCATGTGCTTTCCTGATCGTTCCCACGCTCTGCGTGGGAATGCCGCCATGGACGCTCTGCGTCCGCTTGTGTGACGCGGAGCGTCACGGGATGCATTCCCACGCAGAGCGTGGGAACGAGCTGACGCTTAGTCCAATTCGCCCATGACCCGCCCGGCAAATCCGAACACCCGGCGATGCCCGGCCAGGTCCACCAGCTCCACTTCGCGGCGCTGGCCCGGTTCGAAGCGCACCGCGGTGCCGGCCGGGATGTTCAGGCGCATGCCACGGCTGGCGGCGCGGTCGAAGGTCAGGGCGTCGTTGGTCTCGAAAAAGTGATAGTGCGAGCCGACCTGGATCGGCCGGTCGCCGCTGTTGGCAACGTTCAGCGTGAGCGTGCGGCGGCCTACGTTGAGTTCGATGTCGCCAGGCTGGACCTGGTATTGCCCTGGAATCATTGCGGTTGCCCCAAAGTCTTGTAGTAAATGGCGGTCGGTGTGTAGGTCCCGTCCGGGCTCTGGCAGTAGTCCGGCAGTTCGCCGACGCGGATGTAGCCCATGGCGCGGTAGAACGCTTCGGCCTCGGAGCCGGCCTCGGTGTCGAGGTACAGCAGGCCGCGCTTGTGCTGATGGGCGCCGAGTTCCAGGGCGCTCATCAATTGTTGGCCCAGGCCCCGGCGGCGGGCCTCGCCGCGGACCAGCAGCTTCTGCACTTCGGCCCGGTTGAGGCCGTTGGGTTTCTGGCACAGGCCTAGCTGGACGCTGGCTTGCACCTGTTCGTCCTTGACCACTACCCACAGCAGCAGGTGGCCCTGGTTGAGGCTGGCCTGGACCTCGTCGAAATAGGCACGTGCCTGGACGGCATCGAGATCGGCCATGAACCCCACGCTGGCGCCGTACCCGACGGCGTCGAGCAACAGATCGATCAGGCCCTGGCGATAATGCGCAAAGCTTTCAGCGTGGACTCGACGCAACTGGGCAGCGTTCATTGGCTTTTCACTCCTTGTTGACGGCAGGCGGTAGCGCCCCGGGATTGAGGATCAACTGCATGAAAGTCAGGTCCAGCCAGCGGCCGAACTTGGTACCCACCTGGGGCATCTGCCCGGTGGTGACGAAACCGGCCCGCTCGTGCAGGCGGATCGACGCCGTGTTGCCGCTTTCGATGGCGGCGACCATGACGTGTTTGCCGCAGGCCCCGGCCCGCTCGATCAGTGCATTCATCAACAGCGGGCCGAGACCATTGCCGCGCTGGTCGCTGCGCACGTAGACCGAATGCTCCACGGTGTGCCGGTAACCATCGAAGGGGCGCCAGTCGCCGAACGAGGCATAGCCGAGCACGTTTTCATCGGCATCGACGATCACCAGTACCGGGTAACCCTGGGATTGCCGGGCGCTGAGCCAGGCTTGGCGATTGCCCAGGTCCACCGCCTGTTCGTTCCAGATCGCCGTGGTATTGAGGGCGGCGTCGTTGTAGATGTCGCGGATCGCTGGCAGGTCCGGGTGTTGGCCGTCACGAACGTGGGGAGTCATGGCACGGCCTCAGGCGATGGGCTGGTGGACGGTGACCAGTTTGGTACCGTCGGGAAACGTCGCCTCGACCTGAATCTCGGGGATCATTTCCGGGATACCTTCCATCACCTGCTCGCGGCTCAGCAGCGTGGTGCCGTAGTGCATCAGCTCGGCGACGGTCTGGCCGTCACGGGCGCCTTCGAGCAGGGCCGCGGAAATATAGGCCATGGCCTCCGGGTAGTTGAGCTTCAGGCCACGGGCCAACCGTCGTTCGGCGACGAGGCCGGCGGTGAAGATCAGCAGCTTGTCTTTTTCGCGTGGAGTCAGGTCCATGTGCAATCCATAAGGGCAGATAAAAATTACAGATCCTTGAATACAGCCCCTGTGGGAGCGAGCCTGCTTGCGATAGCGGTGTGTCAGTCAACATGTAGGGTGAATGTTCCATTGCTATCGCGAGCAGGCTCGCTCCCACAGAAAAGCAGATTCAGGTACTCCAGATTCTCGGTGGTACGGCCTCTCGCCCCAGCATTGCCGGGCGTAGTAGTCGCCACAATTCAATCAACCACCCCCGCGCCAGCAACGCCTCGCTCGCCAGGCAGCGGGCCACGACCAGGCCGGGCAATTGGGTCAGGTCGCCGCGCACGGCATGGCCCAGGGATCGGCAACGTTCCAGCAGTTCGCTGTCGATCTCGCCGGTCACCAGCAACGTGGCAAACACCGGGTCACCGCCCAGCCCGATGGGCGAGTCGAGCAACCCATCACCGCCCACAATGCGCTGGCGTTCATGCCACAGCAACTGGCCGTCGCGGCGAATGTCCAACCGTGACTGAAAGTGCCCCAGGTCGAACCGCTCGCCGCTGGCCGGTCGGCCGAGGGCAACCATGTCCCAGTAGAACAGGCGCCCGTCGCCTTGCAGGTCGATGCAAGTGCTGAGTTCGGCCCGGGCCGCGCTGAAGACGATGGTTTCCTGGGGCAGCCATTCCAGGGTCGCGCCCGGGGCCACGCTCAGGCTCAACTGCTGGTACGCCGGGCCGGCGGCGCGATACCACTTGGCCGCGCCGGGGCTGGTCAACTGCGCCCAGGCGCCAGGGCCGACGTGGGCCGAGATGTCCAGTCGGTCACCGCCGGCAATCCCGCCGGGCGGGTGGACGATGATGTGCTGGCACACTTCGGGCCCTTCGGCGTACAAGTGCTTCTGCACCCGCAGCGGGCCTTTATGGCGGCGCTGTACCGGGCGCGTGCAATCGCCGAATCGGGCGTAACCCAATTCCAGCTCGGCATGCCAGCTGGGGCTGAACAGGGCCGAAGGTGCCAATGAAGAGACAGGTAGATTCATGATTTCTGATTATCGTCAGGACGCTAAAGACTAGATCGTAACCAGCCCGCGCACACCCTCGGTTTCCATATTTTCTCCACGGCCCTGCTGCACGATCTCGCCCCGGGACATCACCAGGTACTGATCGGCCAGCTCGGCGGCGAAGTCGTAGAATTGCTCTACCAGCAAAATCGCCATGTCGCCCCGGGCCGCCAGTTTCTTGATCACCACGCCGATCTCCTTGATCACCGAGGGCTGGATGCCTTCGGTGGGCTCGTCGAGAATCAGCAGGCGTGGACGGCTGGCCAGCGCCCGGCCAATGGCGAGCTGCTGTTGCTGGCCGCCAGACAGGTCACCGCCACGCCGCTGTTTCATTTGCAGCAGCACCGGGAACAATTCGTAGATAAACGCCGGCACCTCCTTGGCTTCGGAGCCGGGAAACCGCGACAGGCCCATCAGCAGGTTTTCTTCCACGGTCAGCCTTCCGAAAATCTCCCGGCCCTGGGGCACGTAGGCAATGCCGGCATGCACCCGTTGGTGTGGCTTGAACGCGGTGATGGGCTTGCCTTCCCAATTCACCGCACCTTCCTTGGCCGGCAACAGCCCCATCAGGCATTTGAGCAGGGTGGTCTTGCCCACGCCGTTGCGCCCCAACAGGCACGTCACCTCGCCGACCTTGGCGTCGAACGACAGGCCCCGCAGGATGTGGCTACCGCCGTAGTACTGGTGCAGCTTGTCGACTTGCAGCATCTCCAAATCTCCTAGAACCCCTGTGGGAGCGAGCCTGCTCGCGATAGCGGTGGGTCAGCTTGCATTGTTGTCGAATGTGCCGCCGTCATCGCGAGCAGGCTCGCTCCCACATAAAAGCCAACTTCTATCGCCTCAGCGACCGAGATACACCTCGATCACCCGCTCATTTTCCTGCACCTGTTCCAGCGACCCTTCTGCCAGCACGCTGCCCTGGTGCAGCACGGTGACGTGGTCGGCAATCGCGCCGACAAAGCCCATGTCGTGTTCCACCACCATCAGCGAATGCTTGCCCGCCAAGGACTTGAACAGCTCGGCGGTGAAGTCGGTCTCGGCGTCGGTCATGCCCGCCACCGGCTCGTCGAGCAGCAGCAATTGCGGGTCTTGTACCAGCAGCATGCCAATCTCCAGGAACTGCTTTTGCCCGTGGGACAGCAGCCCCGCAGCGCGGTTGACCGAGGGGGTGAGGCGGATGGTCTCGAGCACTTCGTTGATACGGTCGTGTTGCTGTCCAGTGAGTTTTGCCCGCAGGCTGGCCCACACCGACTTGTCGGTCTTGAGCGCCAGCTCCAAGTTCTCGAACACGCTCAACGCTTCGAACACCGTGGGCTTCTGGAACTTGCGGCCGATGCCGGCCTGGGCGATCGCCACTTCGCTCATGCTGGTCAGATCCAGGGTTTCGCCGAACCAGGCCTTGCCGTGGCTGGGCCGGGTCTTGCCGGTGATCACGTCCATCAGGGTGGTCTTGCCGGCGCCGTTGGGGCCGATGATGCAGCGCAATTCGCCGACGCCGATGTACAGGTTCAAAGCGTTCAAAGCCTTGAAGCCGTCGAAACTGACGCTGATGTCTTCCAGGGTCAGGATGGTGCCGTGGCGGGTATTCAGGCCCACGCCGGCGGCTTGGCCGAGGCCGATGGCGTCGCGACTGCTGCCCTGGTCTTTGTTGGGTTCAAGGATGGGTTCGAGCATGAAGTCGGCCGTCGGGGTGATTCTCATTGTCCGCCTCTCTTTTTTAGCAAGCCGATCACACCTTTCGGTAGATACAGCGTCACAACGATGAACAGTGCTCCGAGGAAGAACAGCCAATATTCAGGAACCGCCACGGTGAACCAGCTCTTCATGCCATTGACCACGCCGGCGCCCAGCAGCGGCCCGATCAGCGTGCCGCGTCCACCGAGGGCGACCCACACAGCGGCCTCGATGGAGTTGGTCGGCGACATTTCGCTGGGGTTGATGATGCCCACCTGCGGCACGTACAACGCCCCGGCCAGGCCACACAGCACCGCACTCAACACCCAGACGAACAGCTTGAAACCTCGGGGATCGTAGCCGCAGAACATCAGGCGGTTTTCCGCGTCACGCAGGGCCGTCAGCACCCGGCCAAACTTGCTGCGGGCCAGACGCCAGCCGATGAACAGGCTCGCCACCAGCAACACCACAGTGGCGAAAAACAGCACCGCCCGGGTGCCCGGCTCGGTGATGCCAAAGCCCAGGATCGAGCGGAAATTGGTAAAGCCGTTGTTGCCGCCAAAGCCGGTTTCGTTGCGGAAAAACAGGAGCATTCCGGCGAAGGTCAGGGCCTGGGTCATGATCGAGAAATACACGCCCTTGATCCGCGAGCGGAAGGCGAAGAAACCGAATACCAGCGCCAGCAAGCCCGGCGCCAGCACCACCAGGCACATCGCCCAGAGGAAACGGTCGGTGCCGGCCCAGTACCAGGGCAACTCGGTCCACGACAAGAAGGTCATGAACGCCGGCAAGCCATCGCCGGCAGTCTGGCGCATCAGGTACATGCCCATGGCGTAGCCGCCCAGGGCGAAGAACAGGCCGTGGCCCAGGGAGAGCAAGCCGGCGTAGCCCCAGACCAGGTCCAGTGCCAGGGCGACGATGGCGTAGCAGAGAATTTTGCCCACCAGGGTCAGGGTGTAGGCCGAGACATGCAGCGGATTGTCCGCCGGCAACAGTGACAGCAACGGCAGGCTCAGCAGCACGGCCAGGATCACCGTGCCGACGACGAGGGTGACTTTGGGGCCGGCCTTTTGCGTGGCCGTGAGCATCAGGGGCTGGTTCATCAGTCGATTACCCGTCCTTTGAGCGCGAAGAGGCCTTGCGGACGCTTCTGGATGAACAGAATGATCAGCGCGAGGATCAGGATCTTGCCGAGCACGGCGCCGATCTGTGGTTCTAGGATCTTGTTGGCGATACCCAGGCCGAACGCGGCGAACACGCTACCGGCCAACTGGCCGACGCCGCCGAGCACCACCACCAGGAACGAGTCGATGATGTAGCTCTGGCCCAGGTCCGGACCGACGTTGCCAATCTGGCTCAAGGCCACGCCGCCCAACCCGGCGATGCCCGAGCCGAGGCCGAAGGCGAGCATGTCCACCCGCCCGGTGGGCACGCCGCAGCAGGCGGCCATGTTGCGGTTCTGGGTGACGGCGCGCACGTTCAGGCCCAGGCGGGTCTTGTTCAGCAGCAGCCAGGTCAGCACCACCACGAACAGCGCGAAGGCAATGATCACGATGCGGTTGTACGGCAGCACCAGGTTCGGTAACACCTGGATCCCGCCCGACAACCAGGCCGGATTGGCGACTTCGACGTTCTGCGCGCCGAATACCAGGCGCACCAGTTGGATCAACATCAGGCTGATGCCCCAGGTGGCGAGCAGGGTTTCCAGTGGGCGCCCATAGAGGTGACGAATCACCGTGCGCTCCAGGGCCATGCCGATGGCGGCGGTGATGAAAAATGCCACCGGCAGGGCGATCAGCGGATAGAACTCGATGGCGTTCGGGGCGAAGCGCTGGAACAGCAGCTGCACCACATAAGTGGAGTAGGCGCCCAGCATGAGCATCTCGCCGTGGGCCATGTTGATCACCCCCAGCAGGCCGAAGGTGATCGCCAGGCCGAGGGCGGCGAGCAGCAGGATCGAACCCAGGGACATGCCGCTGAAGGCTTGGCCCAGCAACTCGCCCACCAAGAGTTTGCGTTTGACCTGGCTGAGGCTGGTTTCAGCCGCGGTGCGCACAGCGGCATCGGTTTCGACGCCGGGTTCGAGCAAACCTTCCAGGCGCGTGCGGGCCAGTGGATCGCCGGTTTCCCCCAGCAGGCGGACGGCGGCCAGGCGCACGTTCGGGTTGCTGTCCACCAGTTGCAGGTTCGCCAGCGCCAGGCTCAGAGCGGCATGCACGTCTTCGTCCTGCTCGCCGGCCAGTTGCCGATCGAGAAGGGTCAGTTGCGCGGGGCGCGCGCTTTTTTGCAGTTGCTGCGCCGCACCCAGGCGTACGCGGGCATCGACGGCGAGCAGTTGATGGCTGGCGAGGGTGTTTTCGATCAGCCCGCGCAAGCGGTTGTTCAGGCGCAGGGTCTTGGGTTGACCCTCGACGGTCAACTGGCCCTGTTGCAGGGCGTTGATCAGTTCAACGCGCTCAGGCTCCGGCTGCGCGGCCCAGCTTTCCAGGAGTTTGGCCTGCTGGGTCGGGTTGGCGGCGACGAAGTCTTCGGCGTCGCCGGCGTGGGCCTCCAGTGGCAACAGCAGCACCAGGGCGAGGATGAGGCGGTAAAGGGCGGTGGGCATATTGTTGGCCTTGCGCAAACTTTCTTTTGTGGGAGCGAGCCTGCTCGTTCCCACAAGGGGTGGGTGTTGACCCCTAGACCCAGGGCCGACACCCATGGGCTCAGTTGCTCTTCACCGCATAGTCGGGCTTCTTGTCGTTGCCGGCGATGAACGGGCTCCACGGTTGCGCGCGGATCGGGCCTTCGGTCTGCCAGACCACGTTGAACTGACCGTCGGCCTGGATCTCGCCGATCATCACTGGCTTGTGCAGGTGATGGTTGGTCTTGTCCATGGTCAGGGTGTAGCCCGATGGTGCGGCGAAGGTCTGGCCGGCCAGGGCTTCGCGGACTTTGTCGACGTCGGTGGACTGGGCTTTTTCCACTGCTTGCGCCCACATGTGGATGCCGACATAAGTGGCTTCCATCGGGTCGTTGGTCACTGCTTTATCAGCGCCTGGCAAGTTCTTGGTCTTGGCGTAGGCTTTCCAGGCGTCGACGAATGTCTTGTTTGCCGGGTTATCCAAGGATTCGAAGTAGTTCCACGCCGCCAGGTTGCCTACCAGTGGCTTGGTGTCGATGCCGCGCAGTTCCTCTTCGCCCACCGAGAACGCCACAACCGGTACGTCGGTGGCTTTCAGGCCCTGGTTCGCCAGTTCTTTATAGAACGGTACGTTGGAGTCGCCGTTGACCGTGGAAATGACTGCGGTCTTGCCACCAGCCGAGAACTTCTTGATGTTGGCGACGATGGTCTGGTAATCGCTGTGACCGAACGGGGTGTAGACCTCTTCGATGTCCTTGTCTGCCACACCTTTGGAGTGCAGGAACGAGCGCAGGATCTTGTTGGTGGTGCGCGGGTAGACGTAGTCGGTGCCCAGCAGGAAATAGCGCTTGGCGCTGCCGCCTTCCTCACTCATCAGGTATTCCACCGCCGGAATCGCCTGCTGGTTCGGTGCTGCACCGGTGTAGAAGACGTTTGGCGACATCTCTTCGCCTTCGTATTGCACCGGGTAGAACAGCAGCCCATTGAGCTCTTCGAACACCGGCAGCACGGATTTACGCGACACCGACGTCCAGCAGCCGAACACCACGGCGACCTTGTCCTGGGTCAGCAACTGGCGGCCCTTTTCGGCGAACAACGGCCAGTTCGACGCCGGGTCCACGACCACTGCTTCAAGCTGCTTGCCGTTGACCCCACCCTTGGCGTTGATCTCATCAATGGTCATTAACGCCATGTCCTTGAGGGACGTCTCGGAGATCGCCATGGTGCCGGACAGCGAATGCAGGATGCCGACCTTGATGGTCTCGGCGGCCTGGACGGTCCAGGTCATGCCCATCGCGGCAATGCTTGCCGAGAGTGTAAAAGCCTTGATCAAGCTACGACGCTTCATTGTGCGATCTCCGTGGTCTTTTGAGTTTTTTTCGAGGGCAGATGCAAACGCTGAAAGCGCTTTTGCAAGGGGTGTGCCCGGTCGGGGGAAGGCTTTGAAATGCGGGGTTGGCGCGGGGGGTGAGGGCGCGAATGCACCATGAGTGAACGCGATGCGGGGGCTGGTGCGAGGAGGAGCGCCACATTAGTGCGTGCGCGAAGAGCTGGGATACGTTGCTTGTGAATACCAACCTGTGGCGAGGGAGCTTGCTCCCGCTGGGCTGCGCCCGTAGGCGCTGTCGAGTGCAACGAGGCTGCGATCTTTCCCCAGACACTTGAGTCTCAAGCGAAAGATCAGAAGATCGCAGACTTTGCCAGCTCCAGGGCCCAGCGGGAGCAAGCGCTCTCCCACGGATGGTGTGCCTCTGCGTCTATCGGCGGCGCATCAGGCCGATGAAGAACAGCCCGCCAATGGCCGCGGTAGCGACACCAATCGGCAAGTCTTCCGGGGCGATCAACGTCCGCGCCGCGACGTCCACCCACACCAGGAACAGGCTGCCAAGCAGCACGCAGGCCGGCAGCAACCGACGATGCTCGGCGCCCACCAGGCGCCGGGCAATGTGCGGCACCATCAGCCCGACAAAACCAATCGAGCCGCTGATGGACACCAGCACGCCGGTCATCAGCGAGGCGATCAAGAAGATCCACAACCGCACCTTCGCCGCGTTCAGGCCCAGGGTCACGGCGGTCTGTTCGCCGGCCATCAGCGCGTTCAGCGGCCGGGCCATGCCGAGCAGCAACACCAGCCCCAGCACCACACTGGCCGCTGGCACCACCAGCAGTTCCCAGCGGGCCAGGCCCAGGCCGCCGAGCATCCAGAACATCACCGCTGAACTGGCGCGATGGTCACCGAGGAACAACAACAGGTTGGCGGCCGCCATCATCACGAAGGACACCGCCACGCCGCACAGCAACAGGCGATCACTTTCCAGACGACCCTGGCGGGCAGCGATGGTCAGCACCAGCAGCATGCTCAGCAGCGCACCGATGAACGCCGCCAGCGGCAGGGTCAGCAGGCCGACGATCTCGCCGACATGCAGCACCACGATGACCGCTCCCAGAGTCGCGCCGGACGTGACGCCCAGCAAGTGCGGATCGGCCAGCGGGTTGCGCGTGACCGCTTGCAGCACCGCACCGATCAACGCCAGCCCCGCGCCGACCAAGGCACCGAGCAACAGCCGCGGTACGCGGATCAGCCAGACGATATGCTCCTGGCCCGGCGTCCAATGGACCTCGCCCACCCCGAAGGCCTTGTTCAGCAGAATGTCCCAGACCACGGCCACCGGCACCCGCGCCGGCCCGAAGCCCAGGGACACCACGCACGACACCAGCAGCAGTGCGCCGAGGAGCGTCAGCAGGGCGCCGTAGCGACGACCGTTCATTGGCGGTGAAAACCCCGCGCCAGGGTTTGCACCGCCAGCACGTTATCGATGCCCGGCGTGGCCTGTACGTAGGGAATCACAATGAAGCGCCGTTGCTGGATCGCCTCCACCGATTGCAGGGCCGGGTTGTTCAACAGAAATTGTTGCTTCTGCTCGGCGCTGACTTCGCCGTAATCGACAATCACGATGACTTGCGGGTTGCGCTCGACCACGTTCTCCCAGTTCACCCGGGTCCAACTGGTTTCCACGTCATCAAGGATGTTGCGCCCACCGGCCGCGTCGATCAGGGCCTGGGGCATGCCCAGGCGCCCGGAGGTCATGGCGCGGTCTTCGCCGCTGTCGTACAGAAACACACGGAGTTGATCGGGCGGCAGGTGTTTGCGCACTTCGGCCACCTGGGCTTGCATCGTGGCAATCAGCGCGTTGGCGCGATCCTGCACGTCGAAGATCTTCCCGAGGTTGCGCAGGTCGTTGTAGGTGTCCTCCAGCGAGGCCGCTGGACGCTTCATCACGAACGCGCAGGATTCGGTCAGTTCGTAGACATTGATGCCCAGCGGTTGCAGGGTCTGCGGGGTCAGGTCGCCGCCCACCCGCATGCCGTAGTCCCAGCCGGCGAAGAAGAAATCGACGTTGGCATTGAGCAGGGTTTCCACCGAGGGGTATTTGGCGGCCAGTTCCGGCAGGCCATCGAGGATCTTCGCCATCTCGGGCGTCACCGACTTCCAGCCGCTGATGCCGCTGTAGCCGACCATGTGCGGTTTGAGGCCCAAGGCGAGCATCATCTGGGTCATGTTGATGTCGTGGCTGACAGCGTGCCGAGGTGCCTCGTTGAACACCACTTGGCGATTGCAGCTTTGGATCGTCAACGGGTAGTGGGTGGCTTCGGCCAAGGCGTGGGCACTGCCCAGCAGCAGGGGCAGCAACAGCAGGGAACGCAAGGTCATGGTTGGGTTATCCAGGTGATTCGTGGGTAGCCGGACAGCGGGTGTTCATCCACCAGGGCTTCGATGCCGAACACCTCGCGCAACAGCTCGACGGTGAGGACGTCCTTGGGCGTGCCGCTGGCGACGATGCGCCCGTGTTCGATCACGTACAGGCGGTCGCAGAAGGCGGCGGCCAGGTTCAGGTCGTGGAGGCTGGCGAGAGTGCCGATGCCCAGGCCCTTGATCAGTTGCAGCAATTGCAATTGATAGTGGGGGTCGAGGTGGTTGGTCGGCTCGTCGAGGATCAGCAACTGCGGTTGCTGGGCCAGGGCGCGGGCGAGGATCACCCGTTGCTTCTCACCGCCTGAGAGGGTGGCGAAGGCATGGTCGCCAAAGCCTGCAAGCCCGGCCGATTCCAGTGCCTGGCGCACCAGCCGACGGTCCTCGTGATTGTCGCCGTCGAACAGGCCTTTGTGGGGCGTGCGGCCCATGGCGACCACTTCCTCGACCGTCAGGCCGAAGGCGTTGGGAAACTCTTGCAGGACCACGGCGATGCGTTGGGCGCACCAGCGCGAGGACTGTTTCCAAACGTTGTGATGCTCGAGTTTGACCTCGCCACTTTCTGGCCGGCTGAAGCGATAGGCGCAACGCAACAGGCTGGTCTTGCCACTGCCGTTGGGCCCGATCAACCCGACAAACTCTCCGGCTGCCACCCGCAACGTCACGTCACGCAGCTGAAACTGGTGATGACAGTGGCCATGGCCCAGGGGCGTCCAGGCGAGGTGGGAGAGGGTTAGGGAGGGCATGCATTTACTCAAATTAATGGATCGACACACAGCCCCTGTGGGAGCGAGCAGGCTCGCTCCCACAGTTTGAACTGTGTTCGTGGTTTGGAAAGCGGGCGCGATTGTAGGGGGTTCGCACCGCCTTCCGTTAGCGCACTGTCTTCAGTTTGAAGATGAGGCAATCTCAGGCTGGCGATTGAAACGGGTGACGAGGCGATCCAGCAAGCCCATCACCAGCAGCGAAGCCCCCACCAACGGAAACACCACTGCCAGGGCCAGCATGATGAACACCCCGGCCTTCCAGGTCGGCAGGTCGTGACGCAGCGGCGGTACGCCGAACTTGCCCTCTGGCCGGCGCTTCCACCAGATCACCAAGCCACTGACGGCGCTGAGTAGGATCATCAGGCAGATCAGCAGCACAATGATCTGGTTCAGCGGGCCGAACATCTTGCCTTCGTGCAGCATTACGCCGGTTTCGGTGGCGCGGGCGACGACGCTGTAGTGCGCCCAACGCACATCGGCCAGGACCTTGCCGGTGTACTGGTCCACGTGCAGGGTGGCGTCGTTTCGTGGGTCATCGGCGAACACGGCGACGGTGAACACGCCGCTGGCCGTGGTCGGCAGGGTGATGCTGTAGCCGGGCGTGACCTGGCGCTCGGTGGCGATGTCCTGCACCGCTTGCAGGCTGACAGTCGGGACGGCGGGCCCTTCGTGCATGCCGCCGTGGCCCATGTGCTCGGCATGGTCGCCGGACGTCGGCATCGGCGTGTTTTCCACAGCCCATGGCACGGTCTGGCGGTGGGCGTTGTTGAGGCTGCCGGCCTCGACATCGGACTTGGGCACGTCATTCCACATCGCCGCCGGGAAGCGGTTCCAGAGATTGGCGTATTGCTTGCCCCAGAAGCCGGTCCAGGTCATGCCGCTAAGCAGCATCACCAGCAGCAACGCCGCGCCCCAGAAGCCGACGACGACGTGCAGGTCGCGCCAGAACAGCCGACCGCGTGCACTCCAGCGCGGCCACAGCACGCCGGCCGATGATTGCCCGCGCGGCCACCACAGGTACAGCCCGGAGACCACCAGCACCACGCCCCAGCCGGCGGCCATTTCCACCAAGCGGTCACCGACGGTGCCGATCAGCAATTCGCCGTGGATGGCCCGGGCCATGGCTTGCAGGTTGTTCTTCGCATCCTGCTCGCCGAGGACATCGCCGTGGTACGGGTCGATGAACACGTTCAGTTCCCGGCCCTGGTCGATCACCACGAATTGCGCGCTGCGCTCGGCGTTGACCGGCGGCAGGTACTGTTTGACCTGGCCTTGGGGGTAGGCCTGGCGGACCTGCTTGAGCAGGTCGTCCGCCGCCAGGGTGTGATGCCCGGCCGGCACGTTCAACAGGCTGCCGTACATCAGCGGATCGAGTTGCGGTTTGAACAGGTAAATGATGCCGGTCAGGGCCAGCATCACCATGAACGGCGCCACGAACAGCCCGGCATAAAAATGCCAGCGCCAGGCCAGGTTGTAGAAATTGGGTTTCGGTTGGCTCATTGCAAAGCGCTCCGCAGGGCAAATAGATTGTTATGTTTTGCGGTTGCTGCGCAACCGATCGCGGGCAAGCCTTGCCCCCACAGTATTCGTCATTGCTGTGGAACATGTTGCGTCCCTCAGCAATGGAGTCCCTGTGGGAGCAGGGCTTGCCCGCGATGCTTTTAGAAACTCATATCCACCTTGGTCCAGAGCGTGCGCCCCGGTTCGTTGATGGCCTGCGGGTCACTCGCCGGGTAGCCGAACCCGGCGTTGCCGGCCAGGTTCAGATGTTCGGCGTAGGCTTTGCCAAACAGGTTGTCGACGCCGCTGCTGACCTTCCAGTGCTTATTGATGCGGTAGGCACCGTTGAGGGAGAACACCCCGAACCCGGAGCTTTTGCCGTAGTCCTTGCCCACCACGTTGCCCTTGTTCTCGTCGACCCGGTGCTGCGCCGCCACCACACGCCACAGGGCGCCGGCGCTCCAGCGGTCTTCGCTGTAGGTCAGGCCTAGGCGTGCGTCCAGCGGCGGCATTTGCGCCAGGGCGCTGCCGTCGCTGCTGTTCTTGCCCCAGGCGTAGGCCAGGGTGGCATCGGCCTTCCAGCGCTCGGTCAGCTTGTAGGCTGCGCCCAGCTCACCGCCCATGATCCGTGCATCGATGTTCTCGGCCCGCGAGGTGGTGCCCATCATGCCGGGCGTGTAATCGAACAGGATGTAGTCGCGCACCTGCCCGACATAACCCGACGCCCAGGCTTCGAGGGTTTCGGTCTTGTACTGCAGGCCGAAGTCGAGCTGGGTGGTTTTCTCTGGCTTGATCGCGTCGAAGGCATTCAGCGAGCCGCTGGGGCCGACGTTCGCCGAGAACAGCTCCCAGTAGTCCGGGAAACGTTGCGCGTGACCCACGCCTGCATAGAGGGTGGCGTGGCTGTCGTCCAGGTCGTGTTCGTAGCGGATGAAGCCGCTGGGCAGGGTGTCGGCGCGGGTGTCATCGGCGGTGGGATTGGCGCGCGCCGACATGCCGGAACCGATGCTCTGGCGGTAGTCCTTGGCCGAGGCACGGTCGAGTCGGGCACCGGTGATCACCCTGTCGCGGTCGGCGGCGTACCAGGTCAGTTCGCCGAACACCCCGTAATTGTGGAAGTCGGCGTCCTTGGTGTACGGCAGGTCCTTATAGGTGTCCACGCCCATGCTGCTGCGTTGGCGATGCTCGTTGGTCTGGGCGTCCAGGCCGCTGATCAACTGCACATCGGCCCAGCGCCAGGTGGCCTTGATGCGGGCGCCGAGGGTGCGGCGGTCGACGTTGGAGGCCATGGGCCCGGCCATCATCCCGGTGCCTGACGGCGTGCGCAGTGTGTAGTTGTCCATCACGTGGTCGGCGTAGTTGTAGTAGACCTGGGCCTCGACCTTGTCCAGCACCTCGCCGATGTTCGAGCGTTCGAAACGCAGCCCGAGGCTTTCGCGCTTGAACTGCGAGCCGTCCATGCCACGCCCGGCGTAGCGTGCTTCACCGTCGCCCTTGCCGGCCGTCAACTCCAGCAGGGTATCGGCGTCTGGCGTCCAGCCGAGGGTGACGTCGCCGTTCCACTTGTCATAACGCGACGGCACGGTGTCGTTATTGCCGTCGCGGTAATCGTCCGAATGGGCGGTGTTGCCGATCACCCGTACATAACCCAGCGGCCCACCGGCGGCGGCATCCACCACTTTGTCGAAACGGCCGTTGGAGCCGGCCAGCACACTGGCGTTGATCCGGGTGCCGAGTTCGCCGAACTGTTCCGGCTCGCGCTCGAACAGGACGGTCCCGGCCGATGCGCCGGGGCCCCACAGCACGGTTTGCGGGCCTTTGATAACAGTGAGCTTGTCGTAGGTTTCCGGCGATATGTAGGACGTCGGCGCGTCCATCCGGCCCGGGCAAGCACCCAACAGCATGCTGCCGTTGGTGAGAATGTTCAGCCGTGAGCCGAACATGCCGCGCAACACGGGGTCGCCATTGGTGCCGCCGTTGCGCACCAGGGCAAAGCCAGGAATGGTCTTGAGGTAGTCGCCACCGTCGCTGGCCGGCACCGGTTGGCGCGGGTCCTTGGGGTTGGTGACGACGGTCAGGGGTGAGCTGGGGGCGATGGCGGTGATCACCGTCGGGCTCAGTTCTTCGACCTGATGGTCATGATGCTCTTGCTCGTCGGCCAGCACGAGTGGGGTGAGCAGCAGGCCGCAGAGGGCGGCGATGGTTTGGCGCAAACGAACCCGTGGCTCGTTCAGGGGGCAGCGCACCTGGGCAGAGCCCAACGCGATGCCAGCAGAAAACCTGGACATGATGATTCCATCGAACAAACGTAGACGACACGGTCGGGCAGCCTGGGGCTGTCTTGTGCGACCGGGTGAGTTAAGTGTCGGGCTTACGCGTCGAGGGGCGGTGCGCGGGTGCGGGCACCCGGGAAGAACGCCGGCCAGGCATGGCCCAGGCGTGGGGAAAGGCTGGTGTAGGTGTTGGTGTGGGGGGTGTCAAAGACGGCGAAGGTGTGACCGCCAGGCAGCGCGGGGCAATTGAACAGCAGGCTGCAATAACCGCATTTTTCCCAAAGCGCATGATGTTCGCTCTGGGGCGGGCAGTATTCGGCTGCCGGCGCCTCGTGCACCGACATGTCCATGGACACAGGCATGGACATGCGCTGACCCATCGGCATCGACTGGGAAATCAGCGGACCGACAAAGATCATCAGCATGGCGAACAGACTGATCCAGCTGCCGCGTGTCAGGCTCAGGGGCTGGCGGCGGGGCATGGATGGCCTGGCGCGAAGGGTGGGCACGGGCGACTACGTCTACTGGGCGTGCATGTGTGTCTTGGTGCCGTCGGGTGCTTTTTTCTGCACCGCGATGTTGACCGTGACATCCCCCGCTTTTTCGAAATGCAGGGTCATGGCAAAGCGTTTGCCATCGCTGAGCAGGCTGCGGTCCTTCAGGTCCAGCAGCATCACGTGATACGCCATCGGCGCGAAGGTGACGGTCGCACCGGGGGCGATCTCCACCACGGGCACCGGTTGCATTTTCATCAGGTCGTTTTGCATCACATGCTCATGGAGCTCGGCCTTGCCGGCAATCGGCGAGTCGACGCTGAGCAGCTTGTCGGCGCTCGTGCCGCCGTTGTGAATCACGAAATACGCGGCCACGGTCGGTGCGTTGGGCGGCAACTCCTGGGACCACGGATGGGCGATCTCAAGTTCGCCCACCTTGTATTGGTGAGCTTGGGCGAAGCCGAGGGGAAGCAATAGGGCAGCCAGCAGGATAAGTCTGTTCAACATGGCGATTCTCCGGAACGATTCAGGGCGCAGGTGTGTGCGGAAGAATCAGGCCAGAGGCGAGGCGCGAGGATTGAGACTGGGCCATTGCTGGCGTGGCGTGGGGCTGTCGAGCTTGGAATGGACGGCGGCACGATGGTCCAACTGTGCATCCAGATACAACTGCGGGACGTGCCCGGCGAGCGCCACCAACGGCGCCGGCCCTGAGCAGCACCAGCAATGCTGCATAGTCGAGTGATTGTCTTTCTGTGGCGTGCCCTGTTCGAGCTTGCCCAAGGATATCGCCACCATTTTCGTGCCGCTGGACGAGCAGAAACTGCCCCACAGCAGTTGTTCGGCCGGCGAATTGGCCATCGCGCCAGCGCTGTTGGAAAGCGGCATGGCAAGCATATTGAACAGCACTGCGAAGCAGGCGATCCAGGCAAATGCAAGCCGTTGTCGGGACATGGGGCAATCCGCTCGGTTGGGCGATCAGGTGGCGGTATTTAGCCTGATCGGGGTTGAGAAGTAAAAAGGCCACGTGCGGTGTAGGGTCGCAGGGCTGGTGTTAACAGTAGCAACAGATCTTCGAGTGAGTGCTTTTGTGGCGAGGGAGCAAGTTCCCTCGTCGTGTGTTTTTGATCAATCGGTATTCAATCACTCCAATACAGGAGGGAAGGGAACCTCTGTCAAATGGCCGTCGCATGTAACCTCAAGCCCAAAGCTTTCATGACTTTCATGATAGTTGTGAACTCCGGATTGCCCGTACTTCCCAGTGCTTTGTAAAGACTCTCTCGCCCCAGGCCTGCATCACGAGCAATCTGCGTCATGCCCTTTGCCCTGGCAATATCGTTAAGAGCTGCTCGAACCAGTACGCCGTCACCCGCATCCTCTTCAAAACAGGCATCCAGATAAGCGGCCATTTCCTCAGGCGTCTTGAGGTAAGTGGCTGCATCGAAACGTGTGAATTCTTCAGTCATGATTCACTCCTCATTACCCATGGTTTGCGCCATTTGAACAGCGCGTGCGATATCCCGTTTCTGAGTCGATTTGTCACCTCCCACAAGCAGCAAATAAAGCACGGAGCCTTGACGGGAGAAGTACACTCTGTAGCCCGGACCCGAGTGAATACGCATCTCATACACTGCGTTACCCACCGGTTCGCAATCACCAAAATTTCCATGCTCTGCCGATCGGAGCCTGGCAATGATGCGAGCTTTCCCAGCAATGTCCTTCAACCCGTTAAGCCAGCTTGAGAATACTCGGGACTGTTCAAGTTCGATCATTCGGATCGTATTCCTTGGGATACACATTGGCAAGCAGCACTTTCCTCGGCACGAGACGGGTCGCTCATGCTTAATGACTGCCAGGTGCTGCGGTGGGTATTAAGGAGCGGAACTATAGAATTGAACGTCTTGGACGAAACAGCCGGCTTCGTCTTGAAAACTTGTCAGAAATGTCGCGCGAATGTGCTGAATTCAGAACCCGTTTTGTACGGATAAAGCGTCCAGCATTTCATTGATCTCTCCAAACTCCCTATCCACCCCCATCAACACCGGCCGCTTCAACACCAACACCGGCACCCCTCGCTCCCGCGCCACCTCCAGTTTCGGCTCGGTAGCCGTGCTGCCGCTGTTCTTGCTCACCAGCACATCGATCTGCCGCCGTTCGAACAGTTCGCGTTCACCGTCAATGTGAAACGGCCCACGGGCCCCAATCACTTCGCAGCGCTCATTGCCGGGGTAAACGTCCAGGGCACGCAGGGTCCAGAATTGCTCTGGTGGGATTTCATGCAGATGTTGCAGGGGTTCGCGACCGAGAGTAAACAGGGGGCGGTGGAAGGGTCGCAGGGCCTGGATCAGTTCGCTCCAGTCGGCCACTTCGCGCCAGTCATCGCCGGCCTGGGGCTGCCACGCCGGGCGGCGTAGGGCCCAGCAGGGGATGGCGCAGGCGCGGGCGGCGTGGGCGGCGTTTTGGCTGATCTGGGCGGCGTAGGGGTGGGTGGCGTCCAGCAGCAGGTCGATACCCTCGGCGCGGATGAAGTGCGCCAACCCTTCGGCGCCGCCATAGCCGCCGACGCGGACCTGGCAGGTCAAGTCGGTGGGGACGCGGCCGATGCCGGCCAGGCTGTAGATGTGTTGTGGACCGAGGGTGCGGGCGATGGCCAGGGCTTCGGTGACGCCACCGAGCAGCAGGATACGTTTCATAACAAGGCTCCGGCGTGGCCGACAATCCCGCCTTGGCGGTCGATGGCGAAGACCTCGACCTGGACCTGGGCCGGCACCACGCTGCGAGCGAAGGCCAGGGCGTGTGCGCACACCTCGTCGCCGAGGGCGATGCCGGCGGCGCTGGCCATGGCCAAGGCCTGTTGGCTGGTGTTGGCTTCTCGGATGCCCTGCTGCAAAACCTCATCGGCACCGATGGCGGCGGCCCACTCGGCCAACTGTGGCAGGTCAATGCTCGAGTGACGGCTGTGCAGGTCCATGTGGCCGGCGGCGAGTTTGCTGATTTTGCCAAAGCCGCCGCAGAGACTGAGCTTTTCCACCGGGACCTTGCGCACATGCTTGAGCACGGCGCCGACGAAGTCGCCCATTTCGATCAGGGCGATTTCCGGCAGGTTGTAGACCCGGCGCATGGTGTCTTCGCTGGCATTGCCGGTGCAGGCGGCGATGTGCAGGTAGCCGTTGGTTTTCGCCACGTCGATGCCCTGGTGGATCGAGGCAATGTAGGCCGCGCAGGAGAATGGCCGGACGATGCCGCTGGTGCCAAGGATCGACAGGCCGCCAAGAATCCCCAGGCGTGGATTCATGGTTTTCAGCGCCAGGGCTTCGCCGCCCTCGACATTGACCGTGACTTCGAAACCGCCGGCATAACCGCTGTCCTCGGCCAGCCGACCCAGGTGGTCGTTGATCATTTTGCGCGGCACCGGGTTGATCGCCGGCTCACCGACGTTCAGCACCAACCCCGGTCGCGTCACCGTGCCAACGCCGCGACCAGCGACGAAACGTACACCGGGCTCGGCGATCAAGCGCACGTGGGAAAACAACAGGGCGCCGTGGGTCACGTCCGGGTCATCGCCCGCGTCCTTGATCGTCCCGGCTTCGGCGCCTTGTTCGGTCAGCCGGCAGAACTCCAGGCGCATCTGCACCTGCTTGCCCTTGGGCAGGACGATATCCACGGCATCGGCTTCGATGCCGCGCAGCAGTAATCGAGCGGCTGCCAGGCTGGTGGCCGTGGCGCAACTGCCGGTGGTCAGGCCGCTGCGCAGGGGCGCGGGTTGTTCGGCGGTTTCGTCACGCATCGAGAGGTTTCGTCAGGTCCAGCAGGGTGATCGGCAAGGCCTGGCGCCAAGTGTCGAACTCGCCCAAGGGCTGGGCCTGGGCGATGTGGATGCGGGTCAGTTCACCGCCGTGGCGTTCGCGCCAGTGCATCAGGGTCGTTTCGCTTTGCAGGGTCACGGCGTTGGCGACCAGCCGACCGCCGGGCTTGAGTCGGGCCCAGCAGGCGTCGAGCACGCCTTCGCGGGTGACGCCGCCGCCGATGAACACCGCGTCCGGACGCTCCAGGTGCTCCAACGCCCGTGGGGCTTTGCCGCGAATCAGTTGCAAGCCGGGCACGCCGAGGGTGTCGCGGTTGCGTTCGATCAAGCCTTGGCGGCCTTCGTCGGCTTCGATGGCCAGGGCCCGGCAACTGGGGTGGGTGCGCATCCATTCGATGCCGATGGAGCCGCTGCCGGCACCGACATCCCAGAGCAACTCGCCGGGCATCGGGGCGAGGCGGGCGAGGGTGATGGCGCGCACGTCACGTTTGGTCAACTGGCCGTCATGTTCGAACGCGGTGTCTGGCAAACCGGCCAGGCGTGACAGGCGCGCTGTGGACGGTTCGGCGCGGCATTCGATGGCGATCAGGTTCAGGTCGGCGCCGCTCGGGTCGGACCATTGTGTCGCCGTACTTTCGATCCGTCGTTCTGCCGCACCGCCCAGGTGTTCCAGGACGGTCATGGGGCTGGGGCCGAAGCCGCGCTCGCGCAGTAGCGTCGCCACGGCGGCAGGGCTGTGGCGGTCATTGCTCAGCAGCAATAGCCTGACGCCTGTGGATAAATGCACATTGAGCGCTGCCAGGGGGCGCGCTACCAGCGACAGCGTGACCACGTCTTGCAACGGCCAGCCCATGCGTGCTGCGGCCAGCGAGCAGGAGGATGGCGCGGGGATGACCAGCATCTGATCGCTCGGCACCTGTTTAGCCAGGCTGGCGCCCACGCCATAGAACATCGGATCGCCGCTGGCCAGCACGCACACCGGTTCACTCCGTCGCGCCAGCAGCGGCTCAAGGGAGAACGGGCTGGGCCACAGTTCCCGTTGGCCGCGGATGCACAGTGGCAGCAGCGCCAGTTGCCGGTCGCTGCCGACAATGCGCGACGCCCGCAGCAAGGCATGGCGGGCCGTTCGGCCCAGGCCCTTGAAGCCGTCTTCACCGATGCCCACTACGGTCAGCCAGGGGGTCATCTCTGTTCCTCGAATAGATGGGGTTGATCGACAGGCGTGTTACAGCCGCGAACCGGGCCGCCATCATACCGTGCCCCTTGGGTTAAGGCGCGAACCTGAGGGCACGGGTTTGGTTGGGGTTATCGGTACACATACCTGAGGATATAGCTGTAAAGATCGTGATAGAGGGAGTCGGGCATCGGTGTAGTCAATGTCTGAGTCGCGAGCAGTGCCCGGTGACATTCCTTTACCATTTCCTCGCGGTCCTTCAATTCATAGATAGGACGACGGGTGGTTGTTTGGAAAAGGCTTGCATAGTTTTGCTGGTCCCCTGCAATGGTCAAGGTTCCTTCCGTATCTTTGGTATAGGTGCTCTGCGCGCGCAAAGGTCGTTCTTTGAACGCACCAAACCCACGCTCATAAAAATAGAATGTCGAACCGCTAACTGCTTGAGCGGCCGCCTCCAGAGCCGGAAGTGCCGCTATTGCATGGTCTAGGCTGGCGTCGAGCATTGGCACCGTGACGAACCTCTCCAATTCACCTGCTTGAATGTTTTTGAAGGCTCTCTTGATGCTCGATAAATGGGCGAAATCTTTACAGCAGGCGACGATGTGCGTTTCGAACTGATAACCAGCCGCTGTTGCCGATGGAGGGAAAGCTGCGAAACCCTGACTGTCGAAGGCTGCCTCCATGATGATGTTGTATTTTTGGGTGAACGCCCTCTCGAAGATTTTCTTGCCGATGTCCCGAATGAACGCTTCGGTGTGCTCGTAAGCGTGCAGAACACCGTGTTCTATGAGTCTCGCGTAACGGGGATGTTTTTCTCGGTATTCGGGCAGGTACAGCCGAACATAATTGTCGTAGCGCCCGGAGGGCAGCAGACTTCTTTCCAACAGGTAGCTCTTACCCGAGCTTTGCAGGCCTGCGACGACGAGAATCTTGGGTACCGGCTCGGCGGTGACGTCTTTGAACAGCGCGAGAGCGATGTCATCAAACGCTGTTGTGAGTTCTTGTTCGGTGTAGTTGTTTGAGTTTTCTGACATATCTCGATTTCCTTATCGATGATGAAGTAACTGACTGCCTTATGAATAAAGCGGAGTTTCTCTGTTTGTTCAAAGGTGCTTTTGTGTCGATGTATGTGGTTGTTTGGTAAAGAAAAAATTCTTACGTCGGTCGGGTGGATGATCCGCCCGGGATACTCAGTCATCTTCAAATCCTATGGGGATTTGCGTGCTCGCGATGGCCGCGTCACTTTCGACATCATTTTGTTCTGGCAGACCGCTATCGCGAGCAAGCTCCCACATGGGAATTTGCGGTGCGCAGGGGATTTGTGTGCCGGCTCTCAGCAATCCGACCGGTAAGCTTTTCATGACCCCCGGCAAAGCAGGCATAATGGCGGTCCTTCGCCGATGCGGCGTTTCTTATTTGCGGTTTGCCCTTGAACGAACGTCCATCCTCCAACGTTGTACGCCCCTCCGGTTGCCCGGGGTTGCTGCGTGTCGTCCAGGCGTTGGACGGGGGGATCTGTCGGATCAAGCTCGATGGCGGTGCCATCTTGGCGGATCAGGCCTACGTCGTGGCGGCGGTGGCCGAGCGGTTTGCCGGCGGCGTGATCGAGGCGACCAACCGGGCCAATCTGCAAATCCGCGGGATCGGTCCCGAACACGAAGCGCTGATCCAGCCATTGCTGGCCGCCGGGCTTGGCCCGCGCAAGCCGGCCGGCGATGACGTGCGCAACCTGATGCTCAGCCCTACGGCCGGGGTCGACCGACAGATGCTGTTCGACACTCGCCCGTTGGCGGCGCAGATCCTCTTCACCCTGCAAACCCATGAGCGCTTCCCTGAGTTGTCGGCCAAGTTCGCCGTGCAACTGGACGCAGGGGAAGCGTTAGCGATGCTCGAACATCACCACGACCTGTGGTTGTCGGCCCTGGTCCGTGATGGCGAGCCTTGGCTGGCCTTCGGCTTGGCCGGTTCACCCTTGGATAAACCGGCGGGCAGGGTGCCGTTGGCCCAGGGGCATGCCTTGGTGGTGGCGGTGCTGGAACTGTTCCTCGACCTGGCCCGCCCGGACCAGAACCGCATGCGTCACTTGTTGGCTGAAATTCCCGCCGATGAGTTCATGACCCGATTGGCCCGTCGCGTGCCGCTGCAAACTTGCCTGGATTGGCGGCGGGACGGGTCCATCGACGGACTGTACATCGGCGTTCATCCCCAGCACGACGACCGCGTCTACGTCGGCGCGGCGGTGCCCCTGGGGCGGCTCAATGCGGTCATGCTGCGGGGGGCGGCGCAACTGGCGCGGGAAAAGGGCGACGCGAGCCTGCGTTTCAGCCCTTGGCAAAGCCTGCTGCTGCCCAACGTGCGCCGCGAGGAGGCCGACGAAGTGCTGGCGCGGCTTGAAGGGTTGGGCCTGTTGTGTTCGTTCGATCAGCCCCTGGCGCAACTCATCGCCTGCACCGGCGTCAGTGGCTGCGGCAAAGCCCTGGCCGACACCAAGACCGATGCCCGTCAATTGGCCGAACTGCTGCAACGCCAGGGCCAGACCCTGAAAATCCATCTGTCGGGCTGCCCGCGTTCCTGCGCGGCAGCCCATATCGCGCCCATCACCTTGCTGGCGGTCGCCCCCGGTCGTTATGACCTGTATTTTCGCGATGCCACGCTGCCGGGTTTCGGCGCGTTGCAGGCACACAATCTGACTATTGAAGCGCTCGGCCACTGGCTCGACGCGCGCCCCCGGAGCCCCCTTGATGCTTGATTACATTCGCGACGGTCAGGAGATCTATCGCCACTCCTTCGCGATCATCCGCGCCGAAGCCAACCTGGCGCGCATTCCGGCCGACCTGGAGAAACTCGCGGTGCGGGTGATCCACGCCTGCGGCATGGTCGAGGCCATCGATGGCTTGCAGTTTTCCGAGGGCGCGGGCACGGCCGGGCGCCAGGCGCTGGCCGCCGGTGCGCCGATTCTGTGCGATGCGCGGATGGTCTGCGAAGGCGTGACCCGGGCGCGTCTGCCGGCCAACAATCAGGTGATCTGCACCTTGCGCGACGAGGGTGTGCCGGCATTGGCCCTGGAACTGGGCAACACCCGTTCGGCGGCGGCGCTGGAGCTGTGGCGCCCGCACCTGGAAGGCAGCGTGGTGGTCATCGGCAACGCGCCGACCGCGCTGTTCTACCTGCTGGAGATGCTCGATGCCGGCGCGCCGAAACCGGCATTGATCCTCGGTTTTCCGGTGGGCTTCGTCGGTGCCGCTGAGTCCAAGGCGATGCTGGCGGCCAACAGCCGCGGCGTGCCGTTCGTGATCATGCAAGGCCGCCTGGGCGGCAGCGCCATGGCCGCCGCTGCCGTCAACGCCCTCGCTACGGAGATTGAATGATGCAGCAGCCTGGACGTCTGATCGGCCTCGGCGTGGGCCCCGGTGACCCGGAACTGATTACGGTCAAGGCCCTGCGCCTGCTGCGCGAATCGCCGGTGGTGGCGTACTTCGTCGCCAAGGGCAAGAAGGGCAATGCCTTCGGCATTATCGAGGCCCATTTGCAGGACGCGCAGACGTTGCTGCCGCTGGTCTATCCGGTCACCACCGAAGCGCTGCCGGCGCCGCTGTCCTATGAACAGGTGATCGCCGACTTCTACGACACCGCCGCCGAGCAGTTGGCCGTGCACCTGGATGCCGGTCGCGATGTGGCCGTGATCTGCGAGGGCGATCCGTTTTTCTACGGCTCCTACATGTACCTGCACGATCGCCTGGCCGAGCGCTATGAGGCCCAAGTCATTCCCGGCGTGTGCTCGATGCTGGGTGGGGCCTCGGTGCTCGGTGCGCCGCTGGTCTATCGCAACCAGAGCCTGTCGGTGCTCTCCGGCGTCCTGCCCCACGACGATCTCAAGCGTCGCCTGGCCGACGCCGATGCGGCGGTGATCATGAAGCTGGGGCGCAATTTCCCCAAGGTTCGCCAAGTGCTTCAGGAACTGGGCATGGACGCACGGGCGCTGTACGTCGAGCGGGCGACCATGGCCAACCAGAAAATCGTGCCGTTGGATGAAGTCGAGCCGATGTCTTCGCCGTACTTCTCGCTGATCATCGTCCCAGGCGAACGGTGGCAGGGATGATGGCCGCCAAGGCGCCGGCCATCGTCATCCTCGGCCCGGGCAGCCTGGCAACGGCCCGACGGATCCAGCAGCGCTATCCCGACGCCTTGATCCACGGCCTGGCCGGAAGGGTCGAGGGCGCGGATCGCCAATACCTCGAGTTCGGCGCGACGTTGCGCGAGCTCTACCAACACAACACGCCGATCATTGTCCTGTGCGCGGCCGGCATCGTCATCCGCACCCTGGCGCCGTTGTTGCTGGAAAAGGGCGTCGAGCCACCGGTGCTGGCGGTGGCCGAGGATGGCAGCGCCGTGGTGCCGCTGCTGGGCGGCCTGGGTGGGGTCAACGTCATGGCCCGGGAGATCGCGGCAACGCTGCAAGTAGCGCCGGCGATTACCACCAGCGGCGAATTGCGTTTCGGCACCTGCCTGCTCAATCCGCCAAGCGGCTACAGCCTTGGCGACCTCGAGCAGGGCAAGCGCTTCGTCTCCGACTTGTTGGCCGGTGAACCGGTGCGCATCGAAGGTGCGGCGCCGTGGTTGGATCAGGCGCAGTTGCCGCAAGACCCGCAGGCGCGGCGCACGATCCACGTCGGCCACGCTGAGCGTGAGGCGAGCGCCCATGAACTGCTGATTTATCCACGCAGTGTCGCGGTGGTGGTGAGTGCCGAGGTGGCTGACCTGCCGGACGCCGTTCGTGCCGCTTTGCAGCAAGCGAAAGTGGCGCTTCAGAGCTTGGCGTGCCTGGTGGCGGTGGATACGCTGATGGCCAGTGTGGCCTTGCGTGAAGCAGCGCTGGAACTCGGGGTGGCGCTGCGCTTTGTGGCGATGACCGGCGATGCCGCCACGTTGGCGCGCAGTTCGGTGCCGGCGGCGAACATCCTTTCGGCGACGGACAACCTGGCCATCGCCGTTGCTGCGCAGCCCTTGGAGGTGGCCCAAATCGGTCGTCCGCGCGGACGCCTGGCGGTGATCGGCCTGGGGCCGGGTGCGGCCGAACTGATGGTGCCGGCGGTGAAGGCCGAACTGGCTCGGGCCACCGATGTGCTCGGTTACGAAACCTATGTGCGCATGGCCGGCCCGTTTCGCGACGATCAAGTGCTGCACTGCACCGACAACCGCGAAGAAATGCAGCGTGCCCGACATGCCTTTGAATTGGCCGCGCAAGGCCGTTCGGTGATCGTGGTGTCGTCCGGCGACCCGGGGGTATTCGCCATGGCGGCGGCGGTGCTCGAAGCGTTGCACGAGTCCAGCGATCCGGCCTGGCATCAGGTGGACCTGGAGATCCTGCCCGGTGTGTCCGCCTCCCTCGCCACCGCCGCCCAGGCCGGTGCGCCGTTGGGGCATGACTTCTGCGTGATGTCGCTGTCGGACAATCTCAAGCCCTGGTCGATCATCGAAAAACGCCTGGACCTGGCGGCCGAAGCTGATCTGGCGTTGGCTTTCTACAACCCGATTTCCCGTGCGCGGCCGTGGCAATTGGGGCGTGCGCTGGAGATCGTCGCTCAGCACCGCACGCCGGAGACGCCGGTGGTGTTGGGGCGTGACATCGGTCGTCCGGGCCAGACCCTGCGTGTCACCACGTTAGGGCAACTCACGACCGAGCAGGTGGATATGCGCACCATGGTGCTGATCGGCTCCTCCACAACCTGTGTGTTTGCGCGCGCGACGGGTGGAAACTGGGTGTATACGCCACGCTGGTATGGGCTCAAGCCAGCCTGAACCGCGAAACCGTTCTCTTGCTCACGCTGGGTGTAGGCGCTGCCGAAGGCTGCGATCTTTTGATCTTTCGCTTGAGATTCAAGTGTCTGGGGAAAGATCGCAGCCTCGTTGCACCCGGCAGCTCCTACGGCGTAGCCCAGCGGGAGCTTGCTCGCCACAGGATTCAGGGCCGCGTTTTCGATTCTTTCGCTTTATTTGTCGTGCGTATAAATAAAAGAGCAGGTTCAAGTCTTGATGCTCCTTTGAAATGCATTGAAAGCCTTCCTGTTTGAGTTGTTGCTTCTTAAGCGTTAGTTTTCGTGCCTGATAAGTTATCGGTGTGTGCTTGTCAGCGCTTGGCATAGGTTTTAGTTGCCGCCAAGTTGCAACATATTTAATTGAAAAACAGGTCGCCAGAACACGCTCTGGTGGCGGCGTTTTTATATGTCTGTTGCTTTTGTAAAGGAACAGGCCAAGGAGTGTTTTTATGCAGGAAGCGAACATCAAGGCGTACGGTGGTGCGCTCGGTTTCATCAGTCTTTTCAAACTGGCCGACCTTGAACAGGCACTGTTGCCGTACAAAAACAATGAGCAATACGACGCGGTCATCCGTTATTACTTTGCCTGTATTAGCGTACCGGACTCCCATCGACTGCTCGAGCCACTGGGGCTCTTGAAGCAGACGCTCGCCCAGGTCCTGGGCAGCCGCAGGGTGAAGCGCAGCGTGTCCGGCCCCGACGAGGCGACAGTGGATTTGCCGCGGATCTATGACAAAGTCGAACGTCATGAAGCGCGCCTTCAGTTCAGCACCGAACAGATGAAACAGGTGCCTGCGGAGGTTCCCAGGACGTTGCACTTTGTCTGGCTCGGGGGTGGACTTGGCAGCATTCAGCGCGATTATCTAAATGTGTGGAGAGAGGTGTTGGCCAAGCAGGCTTATACCCTGAATCTTTGGTATGACAGTGATGCACTACTGGCCTGGCAAACCAGCAAATTGATTGTCGAAGCCGCCAAGGCCGATGTTTTTCTACAAGGCGTAGACGAACGTGTCTCCGAAGTTGAATTGGGCGCCTTATACAATGAGCGGGCGATTGTTCTGAAACAACAGATGCATTCACATATCCGTGCGGCAGTGGCTAGCGGAGGGTCAGCTGACGAGGCCCGGATAGATTTGTTGTCCCGCGCCTACGGTCAGGATGTACAAATACTGCGCAAACAGTTGGCACACAATCAACGTAGCCTCTTGGACATGCACGGCTTCAAGTTACGTGATCTTGCCACGGGCGAAATTTCGCTGCAGTTGCAGGCTGTCTATGAACGGGAGATGCGTTTGCGCGGCAACATGGCGGCGGCCTCCGATGTTGTGCGCGCCGAGGTCCTGTATGCCGAAGGCGGCAGTTATACCGATGTCGACCACCTTCCGCCGTTGTCGCAAACCCTGGGCGCCGTTGATATCAGCGGCTTTGACCGTGATGCCCGCCTCGGGGTCCTGCAACTGCTGCTGAACAACAACCCCGAATGGATGCCGGGTCGCGAGACGACTTCAAGCTATTACGCGCACATTGGCGCTGAGCATTTTCCGGCGCTGCAAGCCTTCGCGCAAAGCCGTCCAAGCTTGAGTGAGGTCTTCGGGCAACCGGCGGATCGGCTTGCTCGTCCCTTCGCGCTGCGGGCCTTGGCCATGGAGCAATCGTTATCCAATGCGTTTCTGATGGCCCATCCGGGCTCAGCAGTTCTCAAAAGCGTGCTTGAGCGCGTTCGCACCAACTACGCGTTGATCGATGCATCGACCCGGTTGGCGGCTCAGCGCGATATTGCATTGAGTGATGTTGCCGGCATGTTAGGGCTGGTGGAGGAGGTGTTCGAAAAAACCAATGGGCCGTTGACCGGATTGTCGATGGAAGACGTGCCCAGAGCGATAGCGTTGATCTCGGCCATAGCGACCCACTTCGGCGATGGCATTCGGTTCGACAGCGAGGGCACCATCTACCTGACGGGGCCCGGTGCCATGCGCGATGGCATGGTCGACTATGCGAAAGCGCACTTGAGCGCCGTCATTGCCGAGAGCCTGCGCAAAGAGGCGCCCATCGCGCCCAATGGGACGGTGAACGGTGCCACCGAAGAGGAGCAGGATCACTCCTGGAAAGAAAATGAAACCGATCACGAGAAATGGGTCCGCAACGAGCAGGCACGTTGGCGTGATGGTCAGTACCCCACGCGCTACAGCGGCGACATCGCGCAGTTGCTCAAGCATTCGACCGTTGAGTTCCAACAGGGCTGGCCGCTGATCGAAGGCCGAGCCGTGCTGCTGACCGATGTGCTGGAGCGATTGCTCGAGGGGCTCGGCGAGCCGTTCAGCGAGGCGATGAGCCAGGGGCATGACGGTGAAATCCGTTTCGAGAAGCCGCTGCCGCTGAGTTTCGATGATCGCCAGCGTATTCGGCGCCAGCCCTCCGATACGCTGGTGCCGGTGTTCTTGAGCGATGCAACGATGCAAAGCCTGGGGATCGACGAGGTGCTGAACGAGATCGCCAGCGGTGCCCGGCGGGTCATTGAGGTCAGCCCTGTACAAAGGCTGTCACTGGGCATTTTGCTCGATTTGGAGACCTTGGATAACCCGCGCTTCAACGCCTCCACCAGTGAGCTGGAGAACCTGGCCAACGGCGTTGTCGAACAGGGCGTGGCGGGTCGTTACGCGGTCATCGAGCGGCAATTGTTCAAGCGCAAGGCGGCAAGGTTCATGAGTGGCCTGGAAACCGATCCAGTGGATGCGCCGCTGCCGTCCGACAGCGCGCTGGAGTTGAAGAGAACGGCCTTGAAACAGGCGCGGACGCTGTTCCAGTGGGGCCGTCATGTTGCACGGATCCAGAAAGTGGCGACCCTTGAGCACCGTCTCCAGATCGTCGAACGTTCCGCGCAAGTGCTGGACGGATTCGGCCACGCCGGCGTGCAAATGGTCCCCCAGGATTTACTGCTCAACAGCGATGGCGAGGCGATTGGTGGGCGCTGCTATCCCCTGACGTTGGTGATGAGCGCAGCGCTTATGCAGGGCGATGGGTCCACCGGGCATCTGCGCGAGCGTTTCTTCCTGGCGGTGCTCGAACCCGGGCAAACCGATTCCCAAGCGTTCCTGCAAACGCTGGAAGCACTGCGGGACGTACCGATGACTGACGTCGGTACGCGTCTTGGACAGGCGAACCTTGACCAGGTCAGGGACACGCTCGAGAAGCACACCGGCCCCCGTACGCTGATGCTCAACTCGGACAACCATTCGATGCTGGTGGCCAAGACCATCAGTGGAGAAAGTGCCGCCTATCACTTTTTCGACCCCAACTTCGGCCTGTGCAAATTCGAGCATCCGGATGGACTGCAGCGGGCGCTGGAAAGGTTTTTCCAGACAGAGGGTATGGCCCGCTATTACGCCGCCTATGGTCCTGACGCTCGACCGGAATTCGATCTGATCGACCTGCACAGCAATAAGATCGCCGCCTTGGAGCTGGCTGAGGGCTTCACCGTGGAGCACCTGCTCAATCCCGATCCGTTGCCCGGAAAACCAGCGCTCGCGATTCGCCAGCGCCTGAACAGTGCCTACGGCAGAGCCCTGGTCGACAATTCGCACCTGGGCAGCAGTTTGCTGGAGTTGGACAGCCATTGGTGGGGCCCGCAGATCGCCCAGGTCACGGTCGGTTTGCAGGCGCTGCATGACTCGCCGACGACGCTGGTGCCCTTGTTCGAAACGCTGGAGGTTACGCCAGAGGGCCAATACCGGGTGAGCCTGATCGATCCTGCGCAACCGCAACAATTGATCCGCGTGCTCAGTGACGATCATCGCCTGTTGCGGATCAAGAACTGGCTGTCGGAACAGTTTTCGACCCTGGCGCGCCAACCTGTGCAGAGCGGCGGCGTTCTGGACCCGACCGAGGCCGGCAGCGTTCATACCCTCAACGCGGGCTTCACCATCCAGGCTTTGATGAACGCCTTGCGCGGGCGGGAAGGGGAGGATCGAACGTTGACCACCGCCGTGCGCCTGCATGCCTACGTCAACTATGCGCAGTTGGTACACGGTAATGTCGTGGACGTGGCGGGCCTGGTGCAGTTGGTCCGCACCGCCCTGGCGGAAGAACGGCTCATTGCCCGCACGTGTGCGCCGGTCGTTGGTCAGGCGCTGGGGCATGCGGCCAACGAGGGCGTCGGCGCGGTGTTAGGGCTGGCCAATGTCGGCTTTGATATCTATCAGCTGAAGACGGCGCAAACCGGCATCGAAAAAGCGCAATTCGGTACCCAACTGACATTCGACTCTGCCAGCCTGGCCTTGACGGCGGGCGGCGTCGGGGCAGGGTTGGCCGGGGCTTCGACCGCCGCGGCGGTGCTCGGCGGTGCGGGGGTGATTCTCGGTGGATTGGCCGTCGGGGGCGCCGCCCTGGCCCAGGGGTTTGCCACCATCGCCCGGGAGGCACGTCAAGTCGGTCAGTTTTTCGATGATCTGGAGCAGGCCTACCGTGGCGACGGTTACCACTACGATCACAGGTTGGCCGCGTGGGTGGCACGGCCTTCACTGATTGTCAGAAGCATCGACCTGAATGATGGGACGCTGCGGCTCGACAGCCCAAAGCTGTACCCCTTGCATGATCATTTCGGTGTGCCGGGCTTCGACCCCGATGACGCGCGGGCGATCGACATCCGTCGAGAGCTGGGCCTGCCCGGACGGATCGAGTTCACCCCGCCCGACGGGCAACCCATCGTGCTGCCCTGTACGCCGCACACCACTTACGGCTATGAGTACAAGGCGTTGCCGTTCGCCCGCTGGCGCCATGATCGTGGCTTCGACACGGCCCGGCGGCTGGAGAAAAAGCAAGCGGACGGCACCTGGTTGTTTCTGTTTACGTTCTATTCCTTTCCTTCCGACTACATCCTCAATCGCTTGAATCCGGTGTACGGCGAAACGCTGATCACGGTGAACCTGGATGCGGTGGAGCGGGTACTGGTGATTCCCGTCCTGCCAGACGCCTGGCATGGAAAGTTGTCCTATCGGCTCAGGGGCGCGGGTGCGCGTTGCACCGTGGCGCTCAATCCCGGGGCCGATATCAGCCTTGTCGCACCGAACCAGACGTATTGCCGCTGGGTGTTGCAGGCCACCTGGGCCAATGAGAGTGATATCCGGGTCGAGCCTTCCGGCGAGCTGTACATCGGCACCGTCCATGTGAGCCGTATCGGCCAGCAGGAAGTGCTGATTCGCACGGCTGACCAGCTGTTCAGTGTGACCCAGGGTAAACGCCAACTGGACCTTCTCAAACAGGCGGCGCCAGAGGGGCTCGATGAGCAGGCGCTACTTGACCACTACATGAGCCTGGCGCGCGAGCATCGATTGGCGCTGCCCTATACGCCGATCCATCACTATCTGATCCCGTTCGAGGATCCCCAGCAGCCGAGCTACACCACGGCCTGGTATGACGCGAGCGAAGACCGCTTTCTCTATATCCGCGACGACATGGCCGTGCTCGGCGAGCCGCAGTTGTCGGTCGTCATGGGGGCGTCCGCGTATTTCTACGATCCTGACGGGTTCCAGATCTGGCAGACGGATTGCGCCACGGGTTTGCTCAAGTGTCGCTACCTGTTACTGCTCCAGGAGGGGCAAAGCACCATTCGCAGCCTGGAAGCGGATGCCCAGGGGGTGATTCATGTCGTGCAGGAATACCTCCTCGACAACCAAACCGTCCTGCAATACCGCTACCTGATTCATGACGGGCAATTGCTGTTGAGTTCCGTCACTTACGACACCGCGCCGCAACTGCAGGCGCTGCTGTTGACCAGCGATAGCCTGGCCGAGTGGTCGTCCGTACTCGGTGATTTTCTGCGGCTGTCCCCCGGGCCTTTGGATAACGGGGTGACGACTGTCGATTGGCAGCCGGCTTCGTACGTTTCGATCTGCTGGACGATTGCGCCCGATTCCCGAGACCTGGCATGGGTACGCAGCAGTGATCGACGTCTGATCTTGGCGCCACCCGCCAAGCATCATGCCCGTGGCTGGGATGGCTCGATCAAGAACTTGGACGGGCTGATGCTATTGCCCGTGGCCGACGACAGCGAGGTGTTCTTCGTGTACCAGCGAGTCACCTCCAACCAGACGCTCTGCCGACTGCAACGCAGCGTGAACGACGGCAAGGCGCAGTGGACCCATCAATGGGTACAGCCCGATGGGCTCAAGCAGGTCCTGGCCGTCGACGGGGGGTATGTAGCGCTCGATGAAAACGGGTTGTTTTTCAACCTGGACGCGCAAGAATCGCTGCAGTTTGCCGGCGTGAGCGAGCAGTGGCTCAAGGGGCGTGCCCGGTGGTGGCAGGCGCTCGAGCCGTTGGCCAAGGGTTACCCGGGCAGGGATTTTGCGATTGCCGGTCTGCGCAATGTCGCCGGTGACGGCAACCTGTGTGCCTGGTACGTGAATCACCGCTTGCTGTTGTGCGATCCGGGACTCGACAAGGAGGTTCGCTTGCTCGGCGTGACGCCCGACAATCAGTCGGTCTGGCTGTTCGATCGGTCGAGCGGTGACGTATTGAACCAGGCATTCTTTGACCCGTTGCGACTTGACCAGGCATTCGGTGCCGGCTCGCAATTGCTGCCCGGCGACAGCCTGCCGGCGTATCAGCGGGAGTGGGCGAGCTGGCGCTTCGCCGATGTCACGCTCGAAGGCAGCGGTTTGCGCGGCACCAGTGTGGACGGTGTGTCGTTGGCGTTGCGTCATCAGGAGGCGGGGACTATCACCGGGGTCAATCACGACTGGGTGAGCGCCCAGGGCGAACACCTGATCGAAGCTCTCCAGCGGTTGCTGGAGCAAGCGCAGCATGCCGAGTTCGTGTCGGTGGAGTCCGAGCCTGGAAGCCTGCAATGGTATGACGTGCAAGGTGCCCGGCTGCTGCGGGTGACCGGCAAAAACCTGCCCAGGAACTTTACCCTGCTCGGCACTCAGGCTCAGGTTAACGTGCTGCTGCACAAGCATCAGGATGGACGGGTGCTCATCTATCCCGACAAACGCAGCATCGGGCCGTTCGATTATGTCCAGCGCAACGCCCAGGTGCTGGTCGTCGAAGGGGCGAAGATCGGTCGCGATCTCTTGCCGCTGATTCCCGATGAGGTCAATACGTTGATTCTGCGCTTGGGCCAGGGCGCGGTGACGTGTCATTTGACGAAGACGGAGTGGCTGAAACTGGACTCGGTCATTGTCGACTGTCGACATGCCCTGGGTGAACCACCCACCATGGCAAGTACATTGGTCTGGGCACTCGATGAACCTGCAAAGCTCGTGTTCGAGATCGTCCAGACGCATCTGGTCATTGTTGATCCGGACAGTGAACACTGCCTGATCTTGCGTGATGTGTGTGCCGCCGACCCGGTCTTGCGCGGTGAAATATGCCTGGGCTTCAACGCTGCGCATGCCCGCCCGGTGTCGACGTTCGTGGCACGGTTACGGGACCTGGGAGGGGTCGGCAGTGCAACCCTGAAAGAGCTGCTGGCGCCGGCGCCGGTCGAAGGCCAGGCGGTCCTCCTTTAGGGCACCAGGTAGCCCCTCACCCCGGTAAAAATGATCTGCGCCGCCAAGGCGCAGACAAACAGCCCCATCAGGCGGCTGACGATCTGCAGGCCCTGGTCGCCCAGGATCCGTTCGATGCGGCTGGACAGGTAGAGCACGACGCCGACGGTGAAGCTCGCCAGGGCGATGCTGATGATGGCCATGAGTTTGTCGTCCCAGTGCGGCTGGCTCACGCCCATCACCAGCAGGGCACCGATGGTGCCGGGGCCGACGGTCAATGGAATGGTCAGCGGGACGATGGTCACGTCCTGCTGCACGTTGTCGGTCTGTACGGCCGACTTGCCCTGGGCCATGCCCAGTGCCGAAATGAACAGCACACTGCCGGCACCGATACGGAAGGCGTCCACGGTGATGCCGAACACGCTGAAAATCACCCGCCCGAACAAATACAGCAACACGCTGGAGACCAGCGTCGCGATCGCGACCTTCCAGGCCAGGCGGCGTTGTTCCTTGCGCGAATAGCCGCGAGTCAGCCCGATAAAACACGACAGCACGAAGAAGGGGCTATAGAGCACCAGCATCTTGAGGTACACGCTGAATAGCACGTGGAGCATGGTTCAGACTCATTGCGAAAGACATCGCCGGAGTCTATCAGCCTCTGAATCGACTGTCGGCATTTGATTGGCTGAGGTGGAAAGGGTGGTGTTTTATTTGAGTGTTTTCTTGACTTTATTTGCCGGCTGTTAAATTGGTGGTTTTATTTTGAAGTTACAAGTCGAGAGTTGTTGAGTCTGGTTCGGTTGATTAAGGTGGGGCTGCAAGTTATGGAGTGACTTGCTTAATAGTTTAAGGAGTAAGTGATGAGTTATGAAATGTGTGATAACGCTGTAGCTGCCTGTGTGGCGCGGCTGGAAAGTTACGAAATTTACCCTGATATCAGTCCTCGTTCGTTGTATGTGGGCGATATTGAACCACCGACGAAGGGATCGGTTGTCGGTGAAGGCATCCTGGCGTTCGCCGGTGGTCTTTCTCCCCAGCATCAAGAAGATGCGCAGCATGCTTTTCTCTTTGCCTCCCTGGTTGCCAACAGGCAATACCCTCTCGAATCCCAAGGGCGAGAGTGGTACTACAAGTTTGTTGAGGTCATGACGAACGCCGGTTGGGTCGCGACGCAGCGGTTCTATGATGATCTGAGCATCGCCGGCAACACCGTGCGAATGGACAAGCTGGTATTGGACATTCTCGGTTCCGTAGTCGCGGGTATTGCCCTCGGAAGCGCTACTTCGGCGCTGTTGTTGAAGGTCGCCGACAGTGCAATCACGGCCTTGCAGAAGAAGGAAAAGACGCTGACCCTTTTCGAGCGAAACCTGCTGGAACATGGGGTGGGTGGAATGGCGGCCGGTACCTGTGTCGAAATAGACGGTGAAGTCAGCATGTTGCTTGGCACCGTACGCTTTATTCGGCGCAATAGCGCGACCCAGGTTTTGTTTGCAGATTGGAGCAGTCGCGAAGTGAAGCTGTATAAAGGCGAGTCGGTTTTCAGGAAAGTACCGAGTATTGTCGAGCAAACCCGAGGCGTCATTATTGGTCGGCTGGGTAATCATGCCGTCAGCAAGATCGAAGAGTACGAAATCTAAGCTTAGTTTAAATAAGGCAGCCGGATGGTCGGTTGCCTTATGTTCAAGAGGAATAAAAGCATGGACAAGGAATATTCGATTTTTGTTAACGCGGCGGCGATTGTTTTAGTTTCCTCCTCTGTGCGTGAAACGGCCGTTGACGACCTGATGAATTCGGTCTTGCTCGCGCAGTTGGTGGCTAACAAGACTCTGCAGCGTATACCGAGGGCTGATTGGTACGATAGTTATATGGAGGTCCTGAGTGTCGCCTGGGTTTCAGGTGCCAAACGGCGAAAGGACCTGCTACCGAAAAAAGAAGGGGTCAGCTCGCCATTGGAGTGGGTCGCAGCAATCCCCTTGGATGATCGGCTGGATCAGCAACAGCAAATCATGACGGTGTTGGGTCGTGTGGCTGCGTTACCCGGCTCGCTGCCGGCGCTGAGTATCCTGCGCAAGCAGATGCAAAAACACAACGAACCTGACCCGACACCGAACCCTTCATCGTCCAGCTCCATGCGCTTGTTGGTGATCGTGGCGCATAGCCCTGTTTCGATGACAGGTCTCTGTTTGCAATTCAGCACCGGGAAAGCAATCGATGCCAACCCATGGGGGCAATGCTTTGATGACAAGGACATCGACGGTTGTGTGTCGGCGCGTTATTTTCATATGCAACTGAGCGAAACATTGTTCGCACCGGCTCGCGAGGTTATCGCCCGTAAGGTGGGGGCTGTCGTGGGCGACCACGTCGCGCAGATCACTGAGGCTATCGAGGATTTGGCTCTTTGTCCTGCTGAAGAGGTGGGCCGATGACGGGGCCGATTCCATCCGCGGCGGTCGTTGGCGGCAGTGTTGTTTCGTTCGCGGCCGGTCTGCCTGCGTCCCAAAGGGAAGATGTGTACTTGAGCACGCTGTACGCGCAACGGGCCACTTGGGCGGCCTACCGTGCCGGGTTGTCAGGGAATTGGTTCGACTATTACTGCAACCAACTCAAATTCCTGGGTTGGGACGTGCCACGCCCGCAGGC
This sequence comes from Pseudomonas sp. RL_5y_Pfl2_73, assembly GCF_963970515.1. Lineage (NCBI taxonomy): Bacteria > Pseudomonadati > Pseudomonadota > Gammaproteobacteria > Pseudomonadales > Pseudomonadaceae > Pseudomonas > Pseudomonas sp. RL_5y_Pfl2_73. Next base: position 199,183 of record NZ_CAXAPD010000006.1, read on the forward strand.
GTTGCCTGCCATTGAAGGCAAGCCTTTGGGGGCGGGGGCGACGCAACATATCGAAGCTCGTCTTGGCGAAGCTTTTCACACCCCGGCCAGTGGTGCGTTGGTGGCGCTGGAGAACAATCCGAAAGCGCTCGAGCTGTTCGAATCAACCAGCCTGTCTCGCGACACAGGCATTTTCCAGATGATTCCCTGCGTGCCGAACGGCACCCATCGAATTGCAATGGGCGTTTATCACTGCCAGTTCCAGCTGCGTCGACAGGCGTCTCGATTCTTGTTCATCGAACGAAGCGACTGGGTGCGCAACAGCGTCGAGCAAATGACCACCATCAACTTCAATACGCTGTACTACGCCACCTTCAGGGAAAAGGTAAAGCGTTCAGTGCTGTCCCAAGCGTCCACCTACCTCAGTGCCCTGGAGCTCTGAAGCGCGCGCTCTCGCAGGCTTGGCTCAATAAGTCGATGCAGTCGGTTTTTGCTGATCGCGCTGAGCGACCCAGTGTTCGATCAGCTCACGCAGCTGCGACAGTTCCACCGGCTTGGCCATATGGCCGTCCATCCCGGCCTGACGGGCGCGTTCCTTGTGCTCGGCCAGGATGTGCGCGGTGAGCGCCACCACGGGGGTGCGGGTCCGCTGGTTGCCCATTTCCCAGGCGCGCAATTGCTGGGTGGCGGAAAAGCCGTCGAGGATCGGCATTTCGCAGTCCATAAGGACCAGGTCGTAGCGCTGCTCCTTCATGGCCTTGAGGGCTTCTTCGCCGTTGCTGGCCGTGTCGGGTTGCAGGTTGAGCTTGCCGAGCATGCCGCGGATGACCTTGGTGGAAATGCTGTTGTCCTCGGCCACCAGGATGCGGAAATCGCTCGGCACCTTCACTGGGATGGGAGGGCCGGCGTTCACCTGGACATTCGTCGCTTGGCCCCGGTTGCGCTGGTTCAGCTCGTCCGCCAGGGTGGTCTTGAGGGTATAGCCGGCCACCGGTTTGGCGAGGATGCGCTTGACCCCGCTGTTGCGTGCCACGATCTTGCTTGGCGCATTGCTGATACCGGTGAGCATGATCAACAGGATGTCGTGGTTCAGGCTCGGGTCTTCCTTGATCTTGGCCGCCAGTTGCATGCCGGTCATGCCCGGCATGTTCTGGTCCAGCAACACCACGTCGAAATAATCGCGCAGGTGCGCCTTGGTGCGCAGCAGCGCCAGGGCTTCCTTGCCCGATGGCACCGCACTGACGTTCAGGCCCCAGGCGCTGCACTGTTGCACCAGGACTTTGCGGCAGGTGTCGTTGTCGTCGACGATCAATACCCGCGCCCCTTGCAGCGGACCATCGAGGTCGGAAGTCGGATGTTCGAGGCGATCCGGATCCAGCGGTAGGGTCAGCCACAGGGTACTGCCCTGGGTGCTGCCGCTTTTGATACCGAATTCCCCGTGCATCAGGATGATCAACTGACGGGCGATGACCAGGCCCAGGTTTCCCCCCAGGCGCGTGGCCGACAGGAAATTCTTGCTGTGCAGTTCGGCGTGCATCAGCGTGTCGCGCTCTTCGGCGTCCATCGGCGTCCCGCTGTCCTGTACGGCGATACGCAGGCGCGGCTGATTGCTGCGCTCGTCGAGGGCGACGACGATCAGCACTTCGCCCTCATCGGTTTTCTTCAGGGCGTTTTCCAGCAGGCTCAGCAGTGCCTGGCGCAGCCGCGTCGGGTCACCGCTGATCACGCGTGGCACCTGGGGCTGGATGAAACTGATCAGCTCGATATTCTGCTGTTCGGCCTTGGCGCGGAAGATACTCAGGCAATCCTCGATCAGTGCATTGAGATCGAACTGCACGTCGTCCAGTTCGATCTGTCCGGATTCGAGCCGGGAGATGTCGAGGATCTCGTTGATCAGGGTCAGCAGCTCATTGCCAGCGCTGTGGATCGTCTGCACGTAGTCGCGTTGCTTGACCGACAACGGCGTGCCCAGCAGCAACTCGGTCATGCCCAGCACGCCGTTCATCGGGGTGCGGATCTCGTGGCTGATCTTGGCCAGGAACTCGGCCTTGGCATTGATCTCGGCATTGCTCGCCGCCAGGTCGCGGCTGATGCTGAACCGGCTTTCGTTGATCGAGCGCTGGCGCTCGCCCAGGGCGACACTCATCAACAGGCCGCTGATGCAGATGAAGATCAGCAGGGTGATGATCAAGCCTTGGGGAGGAACTTCCGTGAGCCCTTGCAGTGCCGGAAGGATGATCAGCGTGCCCAGGTTGAAGACCACCATGGCCGCGACGAACAGTCGGGCCGGGCGGTAGCCTTTTTGCCAGTGCCAGGCGCTGACGAACAGCATGCTCAGGCCGGCCAGGGCCACCAGGACATAGGTCATGATATTGAGCGGTAGCGTGTTGACGAACAACAGCAACAGGCTGCACAGCATGACGAGCACAATGTCCCCCAGCAGCAGCCGGTTCAACGGGTGCGGGCCCAGGGGCGCGAAGAAACGGTAGGCGAACATCAGGCCGCACGGCGCTGTCAGCAGCAAGGCCAGGTAGGCCCCGGGCGTCTGGACGGCTGGCCAGTCGGGCAGCCAGGGTCCGGCCAGGTTCAGCAACAGCACCAGGCTGAGCATCAGCAGTCCTTCACAGGCTGCCAGCCACAGGCAACTGCGTGAGCGGGTGTAGGCGTAGCGGGTGAGGTTGTGCAGGATCAGCATGGTGATGCAGCCGAACAGCAACCCATAGATCAGCGTCTGGTTCTGATCGGCCGCGGCCACGACCGCCGATTGCAAGGTGATGTAGGGGCGCAGTTCATGGTGCGAGGCCAGTCGCAGGTAGACGTCCAGCGATTTGTCGCTGCGCGGCAGGGGCAGTATGAAATCGCTGCTAGGTACCACAGGTTCGGTATGTGGCGTGGCATTGCCGCTGATTTGTTGGTCAACCAGGGCATCGCCGTTCAACACATAGAGGTTCAGGCGTGACAGGTCGGGCGCGAAGATGCGCAGGATCTGTTCATGCCGGTCGGGGGCCAGGCGGAAACGCAACCACAATGCCCCGCCGGGCTCGGCGGCCTGGAGGCGCTCCAGGTCGATGGGGCTGAATTGATTGGTGTAGCGGGCAGAACGGATGTCGCTCAGCGTGAGGTCGCCCTGTTCGTCGAGCAATACCGCCCAGCCACTGCCTGGCGCGGCCTGGGCCGGGAGCATGCAGAGCAGCGTCAGCAAGGTGACGGTAAGGCCTATGGCAATCCTGAGCCAGCGCACGGCGAAATCCCTTCGTAGGTTGATGCCAGATTATAACTATGCGCGGCGCCGGAACAGTCAGGCAAGGGCCGCAGACCCTTGCCTGGCTGAATGGCCGGGTTATTCCAGATTTTCGCCACGCTCACGGGCAATGGCGCGGTAGCCAATGTCCTTGCGGTAGAAGCAACCTTCCCAGTCGATCTCGGCGGCAAGCTTGTAGGCCTGCAGCTGAGCTTCGTCGACACTGGCGCCCATGGCGGTGGCGCAAAGCACGCGACCGCCGGCGGTGATCACTTGCCCATCCTTCAACGCCGTGCCTGCATGGAAGACCTTGCCTTCCAGGCGGGCCGCGGCGTCCAAGCCCTGGATCGCGCTACCCTTGGCGTAGTCGCCCGGGTAACCGCCAGCCGCCAAAACGACACCGACGCTTGGGCGTGGATCCCACTGGGCTTCGACCTTGTCCAGTGCCTGGGCCAGTGCAGCCTCGACCAGCAAGACCAGGCTCGATTGCAGGCGCAGCATTACCGGCTGGGTCTCAGGATCGCCGAAACGGCAGTTGAATTCGATGACTTTTGGGTTACCAGCCTTGTCGATCATCAGGCCAGCATAGAGGAAGCCGGTGTAGACATTGCCTTCCTCGGCCATGCCGCGCACGGTCGGCCAGATCACCTGGTCCATGACGCGTTGGTGCACCTGGGCGGTCACCACCGGGGCTGGGGAGTAGGCACCCATGCCGCCAGTGTTCGGGCCGCTGTCGCCATCGCCGACACGCTTGTGGTCCTGGCTGGTGGCCATTGGCAGAACGTTCTTGCCATCGACCATGACGATGAAGCTGGCTTCCTCGCCGTCGAGGAACTCTTCGATCACCACGCGGGAGCCGGCGTCACCGAAGGCATTGCCGGCGAGCATGTCGCGCACGGCATCTTCGGCTTCGGCCAGGGTCATGGCAACGATCACGCCTTTACCGGCAGCGAGGCCGTCGGCCTTGATCACGATCGGTGCGCCTTTCTCGCGCAGGTATGCCAGGGCCGGTTCGATTTCGGTGAAGTTCTGGTAGTCGGCGGTCGGGATCTTGTGACGCGCCAGGAAGTCCTTGGTGAACGCTTTCGAGCCTTCCAACTGCGCGGCACCGGCAGTCGGGCCGAAGCAGTCCAGGCCACGGGCGCGGAACAGATCGACCACACCGGCCACCAGCGGCACTTCCGGGCCGACGATGGTCAGCGAGACGTTTTTTTCCGCGAAATCTGCAAGCTGCTCCAGGGCCAGCACGTCGATGGCGACGTTCTCGCACTTGGCTTCGATGGCGGTGCCGGCGTTACCCGGGGCGACGAAGACTTTCTCGACGCGCGGGTCCTGTGCCACTTTCCAGGCTAGGGCGTGTTCACGGCCACCGCTGCCGATGATCAAAACATTCATTTCAAAAACCTCAAAACTGTGGGAGGCGCTGCAATCCCCTGTAGGCGCTGACGAGTGAAACGCGGCTGCGATCTTTGATTTTGCTTTTCACAGCCAGATCAAAAGATCGCAGCCCGTTTCACTTGTCAGCTCCTACAAGGGGAGCGGTGTATCAGTGACGGAAGTGGCGCATGCCCGTAAAGACCATCGCGATACCGGCTTCATCGGCAGCCGCAATCACTTCACTGTCACGCATCGAACCGCCCGGTTGGATCACCGCGGTGATACCGACCTTGGCCGCGTTGTCGATGCCGTCGCGGAACGGGAAGAACGCATCGGAGGCCATGACCGCACCTTGTACCTGCAAACCGGCGTGTTCAGCTTTGATGGCGGCGATGCGGGCCGAGTTCACGCGACTCATCTGGCCGGCGCCGACACCGATGGTCTGGCGGTTCTTGGCGTAGACGATGGCGTTGGACTTGACGTACTTGGCGACTTTCCAAGCGAAGATCAGGTCGTTGATTTCCTGCTCGCTCGGGGCGCGCTTGGTCACCACTTTCAGGTCTTCGCTACCGATCATGCCGATATCGCGGCTCTGTACCAGCAGGCCGCCATTGACGCGCTTGTAGTCCCAGGCCGGCGCACGGTTGGCATCCCACTGACCGCAGGCCAGCAGGCGCACGTTGGCCTTGGCGGCAACAATGGCGCGGGCTTCTTCAGTGACCGAAGGGGCGATGATCACTTCGACGAACTGACGCTCGACGATGGCCTTGGCGGTCTCGGCGTCCAGTTCACGGTTGAAGGCGATGATGCCGCCGAACGCCGACTCGGTGTCGGTGGCGTAGGCCAGTTCGTAGGCCTGGCGGATGCCGCCCTCGGCGTCCGGGCTCACCGCCACGCCGCACGGGTTGGCGTGCTTGACGATGACGCAGGCCGGCTTGACGAAGCTCTTCACGCACTCCAGCGCGGCGTCGGTGTCGGCCACGTTGTTGAACGACAGTTCCTTGCCTTGCAGCTGGGTGGCGGTGGCAATGCCGACTTCGGCAGGCTTGGCCTCCACGTAGAACGCCGCGCTCTGGTGCGGGTTCTCGCCGTAGCGCATTTCCTGGGCCTTGACGAACTGGGTGTTGAAGGTGCGCGGGAATTCGCTGCGACCTTCGGTCGACAGGGTCTCAGCAGCCTGGTTCACGGTGCCCATGTAGTTGGCGATCATGCCGTCGTAGGCAGCGGTGTGTTCGAACGCCTTGAGCATCAGGTCGAAACGCTGGGCGTAGGTCAGGCCGCCGGCCTTGAGGTTTTCCAGCACGCTGGCGTAGTCACTGGCGTTGACCACGATGGCCACGTCCTTGTGGTTCTTGGCCGCCGAGCGGACCATGGTCGGGCCGCCGATGTCGATGTTCTCGATGGCGGTCGGCAGGTCGCAGCCGGGCTTGTTGATGGTGGCTTCGAACGGGTAGAGGTTGACCGCTACCAGGTCGATCGGCTTGATGCCGTGTTCGTTCATGATGGCGTCGTCGATGCCGCGACGGCCGAGGATCCCGCCGTGGATTTTCGGATGCAGGGTCTTGACCCGACCGTCCATCATTTCTGCAAAACCGGTGTAGTCCGCGACTTCCACTGCGGCGACGCCGTTGTCCTGCAGCAGCTTGAAGGTCCCGCCGGTGGAGAGAATCTCGACGCCCAGCTGTTGCAACTCGCGGGCGAATTCGAGAATTCCGGTCTTGTCGGAGACGCTGATCAGGGCGCGGCGGATCGGCAGGCGGGTGGTCTGGTCGGTCATTTCAATTTCCATCAAAAGCAAGGGAAGTCAGCAAAAAAGGCGACCGTTTTTACGCGGGCGCCTTTCTGGTTTGATTGAATGCTTACAGCAGATCGTACTGCTTGAGTTTCTTGCGCAGGGTGCCGCGGTTCAGGCCCAGCAGCTCACTGGCCTTGGTCTGGTTGCCCTTGACGTAGTTCATCACGCTTTCGAGCAGAGGCGCCTCGACTTCGGAAAGCACCAGGTTGTACACATCCGTGACGGCAGCGCCCTCAAGGTGGGCGAAATAATTGTGCAGCGCCTTCTCGACACTCCCGCGAAGGGTCTGGCCTTCTTCGCTGGGCGTATTGAGGTGCTGTTTCAAATTCACGTTGTCGCTCACGGGTGTTGTTCCACTCACTAAAGTCTCGGTCATCATCGTCATGCGGCCACCCCTTCGTCCCCTGTCAGGCTCTTGTAACGTTCAGCGAAGAACGCCTGAACGTCGGCGCATTGTGCTTGCGTACCATCCAAACGATTGAAACGGGCGCGAAACTCCCTGGCGCCCGGCAGGGTTGCGAGATACCAGCCCACATGCTTGCGAGCGATGCGTACGCCCATGACTTCTCCGTAGAAGGCATGTAGCGCGGCCAGATGCTCTAGCAGAATACGTTCCACCTCGGACAACTGCGGCGCCGCAAGCTTTTCGCCAGTGCGCAGGAAGTGTTCGATCTCACGAAAAATCCATGGCCGCCCCTGGGCGGCCCGGCCGATCAACAGGCCATCGGCACCGGTCGCGTCGAGCACGTACCGGGCCTTCTCGGGCGAATCGACGTCGCCATTGGCAAACACCGGAATCGACACGGCCTGCTTGATCGCGGCGATGGTGTCGTACTCGGCTTCGCCGGTGTACAGGTCGGCGCGGGTGCGGCCGTGGACCGCCAGCGCCGTGATGCCCGCCTGTTCGGCGATCTTCGCCACCACCAGGCCATTCTTGTTCTCCCGGTCCCAGCCGGTGCGGATCTTCAGGGTCACCGGTACATCGACCGCGGCGACGACCGCCTGCAGGATCTCGGTGACCAGCGCTTCATCTTTCAACAGTGCAGAGCCGGCGGCCTTGTTGCAGACCTTTTTCGCCGGACAGCCCATGTTGATGTCGATGATCTGCGCCCCCAGCTCGACGTTCGCCCGGGCCGCCTCCGCCAGCATCTGTGCGTCGCCACCGGCGATCTGCACCGAGCGGGGCTCGGGATCACCTTCGTGGATCATGCGCAGACGCGATTTGCGGGTGTTCCACAAACTCATGTCGCTGGTGACCATTTCCGAAACCACCAATCCTGCACCCAACCGCTTGCACAGTTGACGAAAGGGCTGGTCGGTGACCCCCGCCATAGGAGCGAGAATCAGGCCGTTCTGCAATGTATATGGGCCGATGCGTACCGCCGACATAGGACTTCCCTGAAGTGGGGCCGGATCATGAGACTTCGAAAAAGGGTTGGCATGATACCCGCTCTCGATGACTGGATAAAGATCGAATTGGATAAAATCTGAACAGCTATTTTGTTATCGCCAGCGGTTTGGTCTGGCTGGGGTCAGTCAGAAAGCTGCCGTCAATTGGTCGACCCTGGCAGGATTCATTCAGGGGAATGGAAGCTCAGGCTGTAGTTCACCGCTTTGGGGCCAGGGTCGAGGATATCCAGCGCGATGTGAATGGGCGTCTGGGGCGGCATTTCGCCGCGGTCCTGGAGGTCGCCGCCCAGGTATTCCCCGGGCTTGAAGCGACGGCTGGCGATCAGGTGCCCGTTGAGGTCGGCAAAGCGCAGCTCCAGCAACGGAAAAGGTTGGGAGAAGGGCGCACGGTTGTAGATGATCGCGTCCACCACCAAGGCGCCGCTGAACTCCGGATGGCTGCGCACCACTAGGTTGCTGCTCTTGATCTTGGCGATGTCGACCTTGGACGGTACTTCGCAGCCGATGGTCGGACAGATTTGCAGGAACCACGGCCGGTACTGGTCCTGGCGGGCCATTTCTTCGAAATGGTAGGCGATGTACTGGCCGCCCAGGGCTGCGGCGGCGAGCAGTATCAGCAGGGCCCACAACAAGCGTCGGCCCCAGGGCGAGCGGCGTTTGCGCCAGTCCAGTTGCAGCGGGTCGTCGTCCAGGTCGTGGAGGGCCTCGGCGCGTATCCCTGGCTCCTGGCGTTCGCGTGACTTGCGAAGTGGCACCGGTTGCTCGGGTTCGTCGTCGTGGTCGTCGGTGGCGGACAGGCGCTCGAGGTGTTCGTCGGGCTCGTCGTCCGGCGCCAGGTGGAGTGGGGCGCCAGGCTCGTCGTCTGGTTCCAGTGGTTCAAGGGCCAGGGACAGCGACGGCTCGGTGCGTGGTGGCCGGGCCGGCTCGTGGGGCTCGAACGGTTCGACAGGGGTATCGAGGATGGCGTCGGCGCGTTCGCTCAAGGTTTCGCTGTACAGGCTGTCGGGCCAGGCTTGCTGCTCGCTGGAGAGCGAGTCGCGCTGCGCGCTCAGGTTGTCTTCCCGGCGCCGGCCAGTGTTTCCCGGCGCGCGATTGTCGCGCCGCTCCAGGCGCGCCAGTTCCTTGTCCAGGTCATCCAGATCCAGCTCGGCGGCGCTCCATTGTTTCTGGCTGATCGCCCGAGGCAGGGCTTCGTCCTCCGGTTTGGAGGGCGGCGCGACAGCAGGCGTCGCTTGCTTGGCGGTGCGTTGTTCCAGCAACTGTCGTGCGGCATTGAACACTTGCAGGCACGAGCCGCAACGAACCACCCCGCGGGCCACACTCAATTGAGTATGGCTGACGCGAAAACGGGTATGGCAATGCGGGCACTGGGTGACGAAACTGTCAGTCATGCGGCAATCCGGTGGATACAGGCGCTCATTCTAGCGCCGACGTCCGGTGATGCGCACCCAGCCATCGCGATTGGCGATCGGGTCCAGGTCAAAGTCCGCGGCATAAGCGGCGGCGACTTCTGCACCCTGTTCGGCCAAGATACCCGACAGCGCCAGGCGTCCGCCCGGTTTGACCAGGCTCGACAGTTGCGGCGCCAGGGACACTAGCGGGCCGGCGAGGATGTTGGCCACCAGCACGTCGGCCTGGACCTGTGGCAAGTCCTGCGGCAAGTACAGTGGGAATAGGGCTTCGGCAATGTTGTTGCGCCCGGCGTTGTCGCGGGAGGCTTCCAGGGCCTGGACGTCGATGTCGGTGCCAACCGCTTCCCTGGCGCCCAGCAGGAGCGCGGCAATCGCCAGGATCCCCGAGCCGCAGCCGAAGTCGAGTACGTTGCAGCCCTTCAGCTCCTGGCCGTCGAGCCATTCCAGGCACAGTGCGGTGGTCGGGTGGGTGCCGGTGCCGAACGCCAGGCCCGGGTCCAGCAGCAGGTTGACCGCGTCCGGTTCTGGCGCGGCGTGCCAGCTTGGGACGATCCACAGGCGCTGGCCGAAACGCATCGGCTGGAAGTTGTCCATCCAGCTGCGTTCCCAGTCCTGGTCCTCTATCACTTCACTGTGATGCTCGGGCAGCGGGCTGCCGGTCAGCAGCTCCAGATGGGCCAGCACGCTGGCTGCCTCGGTCCCGTCTTCGAATAGGGCCAGCAGGTGGGTGTGGGACCACAGTGGGGTGGTGTTGAGCTCCGGCTCGAAGATCGGCTGGTCTTCGGCGTCCATGAAGGTTACCGATACGGCGCCTACTTCAAGAAACGCGTCTTCGTAGGTTTCGGCTTGTTCCGGGCTGATGGCCAGACGTACTTGCAGCCAAGGCATGGCGGGCACCTTTGGAAAAAATCTAGAGGGGGCAGCGCAGGGCTGCAAAGGCGCGCAGTGTACGCCAGGTCGCGGGCAAAGTGGATAAGCGAGTCTCGCGCCGTCCGGGTGGGTGTTTCGATATATATATGTATGCCATGGGCGTATCGCCGGGCGGATAAGGTGCCGGTCCACACAGCAGGGAGGAATGTGTATGGACATCACTGCCGAACGGCACAGCAACATGGCGCGCACGGGGCTGGTCTCTTCCCCGCAGGCGGCGACTGCACACGTGACCCTGGAGAAATTGACGCGTTGGCAAGTGGCTATCGACGCGCGACTGCAAACCCAGATGAGCTTGCTGGAGGTGCTGGAAGAGTACCTGCTGGTCGAGCTGCGCACCCATTATCACCAAGGCAACATCGATCCACACTTCATTGGCACTCTGCTCGACACGGTGTTGCAGCGCATGATCGACCAGGCGCCTGTGGTTTATGACGAAGAGCAGGATTTGCCCTACCGTTGGCCCGAGGGAGTAGACCTGGGGTTCGCCCCCGAGCGTCGTGAGTACGTTGCCCTGGCGGTGGAAAGTGCGGCGCTGAGGTTTGTCAGTCACTACAAGGACTATCTGCGACGGCATTGGCGAATGGCGTCGCAGGACGCCTCGCTCGAAGCGTTGGTCAGGCAAAGACTCGATGAGCATCGGGTCGCGGTCGACGGGCTTTTCCAGCCTGACCATCTGGCCGGCCTGGACGTCGATGAGTTGCGAGAACAGCTCGAAGAGCTCCAGGACGCCTGGCGCCAGACGAGTCGCTTGATCGCGTTGGCAACAACCCGTGAGCGCCGGGATCTTGGAGCGCTCGCGCGATTGCAATTGCCGCATTGGCTGCGGGGCTTGAGCAATCCGGATCGTGAACGGCTGCGGGCGTTTGAAAACCAGGCCGCGCTGGCGCAGGTACAAGTCGATGAACTGGTCGATGACCTGGTTTCGCTGCGGGCCTTCGCTCGGCAATTGACCAGGGACTATGTCAGGGATGAATTGGACATGGTGGTCGAACCCGACAGCATTCGCGTGCAGTTACAGTGGCGAACGGTGATGGGGCAGCCGGTGCACACTTACCGCCTGAGTGAACTGGTGGCGGCAGGCCCGGTACGGCCGGACGCGGTGTCGGTGTTCCTGGTGGAAAATGGTGGCATGCTGCGTAACCAGTCCCTTTCGCCAGCTTTCATTGGCCGATTGCTGGCGAACGTCGATGCGCCTGCCGGGTACCTGCAAGCACTGGCCGACCGATATGAGCGGGCGGACCTGAAAGAGGCCATGCTCGATTGGTTTTTGGCGCGCCTGCAGCGCAGTGCGTTTATCGCGCGTTGTGCGGGCCAGTTGTCGGCGACCGGCCATGACGCTCTCCGTGCCCTATGGGAGGGTGATGTCGCGACGCCAGCCGCCAGCGTGTGGCGTGTCGCCGGCCTTGTGCTTCCCAATGGCCTGAAGTGTGCCGATCTTCTTCTGTTCTACCGCGAAGACTTGGGCGACGACGTCAGCGGCTTGCTGCTGTATGCCCCCGGCAAGCCCGATGGCCAGGAATGGGTCGAATTGACCTCGCTTCGGGCGCTGAGCGGGGAGGTCGGTGCCTGGACCCAAAACGAAGCCGGTCGCGAGTATCTGCTGCAGCAACTCTCTGCGACCGATCATGGGCGAGCCCGGGAATACTTTGCCGGCGTGGCGGAAAAACCAGCCTCGTGGGACCTGGGCAAAGACCTCAGGGGGGCGGTCAGCGGTTTCAGGGCCGGTCTTCAGAACACGGTCTTGACCGGCCTGGCCAATAACCTGGCGCAGGTGGAACTGAATGAGTCGCCTCGCTGGTACTCGGCGTTGCCCCTTGAGTCCCGACGCAACATCAGCGGCTTGAACCAGGAGGTTCTGGTTCAGCGGCAGGTATTCGATGAGCAACTGGCCGACTATGAAGTCTTCATCGACTTCGCCAAGCGTACCTTCGCCCATTCGATTACGCCTTACCTGCATAGCAAGGGGGTGCTTGAAGCGGTCGATCCGGCCACGGTCTTCATTGACTACAGCCCGGGGCTTGCCGCCGAGAAAAAAACGGCCAGCCTGCTGGACCTTGCCATCTTCGGATACGAGCACAACGCGGATATCGACGACCCCGCAAAAGGCGTGCGTTCTTCTGTCGGGCAGGACTTGAGGCAGGTTCGCAGCGCCGAACTGGCGTCATACATTCGCGCGGCTTACCTGGGGGAGCGATACGCCAGGCACATCCGCGCCAGTTTCCTCGATGCCAAGGCCACGGAGTATCCGAGGCGCCGTGAGGCTTACCGTTACATGCTGTTGGCCAGGATGGACCGTGACCTGCGTGTGGCCCATGGCAAGTCGATATTGAACACCGATGAATTCCAGTGGCTCACCCGGCAAGTCACGTTGCTGAGCGATGGGAACTCTGCGAACGGCGCCACGCACCCCGGCGCTGCCGTGACGCGCGAAGGTGTAATCAAGTTGACGGTCGGCGGTCATGTCGTGCAAGGCGTCTACGTTTTCACCTACTTCGATCCGAAGGCCTTTTATTGGTTGTACACCCCCGACGCTCCGGATGGGGTCCTGTTTCGCAAGTACCTGGATTTTTCCGGGAGCGTCGCAGCACAACTGCATGGTTACGTACTGGAGCGGGTTGCACTCACCGCGCGTGCCGCTGTAGGGCGTTCGCTGGTGGCTCTGGCCGCCGGGAACACGCGTGTCGATACATTGCGCGAACTCAATCGGGTGATGGATATCAGCGCTGAATTCGATGCTTGCATCGAGCGCGCTGTCACCGATGTGGAGGACATCACCACAAGTCGTGCTGAAATGATCAGGGATCAGGTGTTCAAGGGCCTGATCTTCGCGGCGGCTCCTGTGTGCATGGTCTACCCCCCCGTTTGCCTTGTTGCTGGACATTGGCTTGGTGGCGGTCAGTGCCGGGCAGGCGGTCGAGGCGCATGGGCAAGGCGACACGGAAGGCGCGCTTGGCCACTGGCTGGCTGCGACCTGGGGGACGCTGTTCGCTACGCTCGGTGCCGCAAGCATGACCAGGCTACTAGGGCGCGCGGCGAGGAGCCTGAAGCTTGCGGTGAAACCGCTGTCGTTGTCCGCTCAACGCTTGAGGCGCTCGACATCGGGCATCGCCAAAGAGGCTGGGCCGGTGATCCCGCCCATCCGCGTGAAGCCGCAGCAGGCGGTCAGCAGAACACCGGAGCACTTGCAGCCGGTGACCGAGGAGGGGATTTTTTTTGGCACCTATCGCAGTCCATCCAGCGCAACGCAACCGCGAGGCGCTCACTACATCCGGAGCAAGGGCCGGTACTATCAGGTGATGGAGGATCCCTACTTCGGCGGGTTATGCCTGGTGGATGCCAGGCGTCCCGGCGCGTTGTACAAGCTGCCCATCCGCAGGCTGGCGAATGGCAAATGGGCCCATAACAAGGTTGGCTTGAGAGGCGGCAATGACCATGTGCGCAACCTCGGGCGAGTGGGGGAGCTGCGGGAGGCGTTTCCCGGGCATGTCTTCCCGGACGTGACGAGGGGGGCGTTGCAGGGCGAAGCCATGGTGGCGAGGTTCAGCGAGGCGGCGGACAACTATCTGTTCTCGCTGAATGCGCAAACGTGCGTGATCGCTTCGTTGTACAACCCGACCACCAAGGTTGGGGCGGTCATTCATTTCGATCACAACATCCGTACGCTGATCGAGCGCAGTGTTCGCGATGTGACGCGGCGCCTGGGGGGATCGCCCAAGGATATTCGTGCCACGCTGGTGGGTGGGGACTGGCTGACGGGGGCCGACATTGGCGAGCCGGTCCGGTTGGTGATGAGGCGCCAGGGTCTGCAGCCCACCTGGGATCACTGGTCGTATTCTTCCTGCTTTGGGAATAACTATGGTGTTGCGCTGGATCTGCGCAGTGGTATCACCTCAGTGTTCAAGACCTCGCAGAGTCAGGTCGAACGCTACTACGTACCCGTGCTGGCGAGGGCTAAGCAGGGCTCTGATCCGGTATCGATACGTACGCGCGGGTTCATGACGCGCTTGCGCAGCGAACCGTTGGTGGCCAATGCCAACGGTGCCGTTCGCACCCATCAGGGGCGGCCGGCGACGGCGGCGCAACTGGCCTTGCAGGAATTCTCTACGGTGATGCTGAGCTGATGTTCTTGCCAGCATCGTGAACGACAGGCAAAAAAAGACCCCGGCCAATGGACCGGGGTCTTTTTACATCACTTGAAGCATCAGTGCTGGTTGCCCAGCTTGTGCTCCAGGTAATGGATGTTGACGCCGCCTTTGCAGAAGCCTTCGTCACGTACGAGGTCGCGGTGCAGCGGGATGTTGGTCTTGATCCCGTCAACCACGATTTCGTCCAGCGCATTGCGCATGCGCGCCATGGCTTCGTCACGGGTTGCCCCGTAGGTGATCAGCTTGCCGATCAACGAATCGTAGTTCGGCGGAACCGCATAACCGCTGTACAGGTGCGAGTCGACGCGAACGCCATTGCCGCCCGGGGCATGGAAATGCTTGACCGTGCCTGGGCTTGGCATGAAGGTTTTCGGGTCTTCGGCGTTGATCCGGCACTCCAGCGAATGGCCGCGGATGACCACGTCATCCTGGGTGAGCGACAGCTTGTTGCCGGCGGCGATGCTGAGCATCTCCTTGACGATGTCGATACCAGTGACCATTTCCGAAACCGGGTGCTCCACCTGAACACGGGTGTTCATTTCGATGAAGTAGAAACGACCGTTCTCGTACAGGAACTCGAAGGTACCGGCGCCGCGATAGCCGATGTCGATGCAAGCCTTGACGCAACGCGCCAGGACTTCCTCGCGAGCCTGCTCGTCGATGCCCGGTGCCGGCGCTTCTTCGAGGACCTTCTGGTGACGACGTTGCAGCGAGCAGTCGCGGTCGCCCAGATGGATTGCCTGGCCCTGGCCGTCGGACAGCACCTGGACTTCGACGTGACGTGGGTTGGTCAGGAATTTTTCCAGGTAGACCATCGGGTTGCCGAACGCCGCGCCAGCTTCGGAGCGGGTCAGTTTCGCCGAGGAAATCAGGTCTTCTTCCTTGTGTACCACGCGCATGCCGCGACCGCCGCCGCCGCCAGCGGCCTTGATGATCACCGGATAACCGACTTCGCGACCGATGCGCAAAGCGGTTTCTTCGTCTTCAGGCAGTGGGCCATCGGAACCCGGAACGGTTGGCACACCCGCCGCGATCATGGCGTGCTTGGCCGAAACCTTGTCGCCCATCAGGCGAATGGTGTCGGCTTTCGGGCCAATGAAGGCAAAACCGGAATTTTCGACCTGTTCGGCGAAGTCGGCGTTTTCCGCCAGGAAGCCGTAGCCAGGGTGAATGGCGGTAGCGCCGGTCACTTCGGCAGCGGCGATGATCGCCGGGATGTGCAGGTAGGAGTGCGCAGCCGACGCCGGACCGATGCAGACGGATTCGTCCGCCAGGCCCAGGTGCATCAGTTCTTTGTCGGCCTTGGAGTAAACGGCGACGGTCTTGATGCCCATCTCTTTGCAGGCACGCAGAATCCGCAGGGCGATCTCACCGCGGTTAGCGATCAGAACTTTTTCCAACTTCGCAGTCATCAAAGGCTCTCCGCGGTTCAAACGATGGTGAACAGCGGTTGGTCATACTCAACCGGCTGGCCGTCTTCGACGAGGATGGACTCGATCACACCGCTGGTTTCAGCTTCGATGTGGTTCATCATCTTCATGGCTTCGACGATGCACAGGGTGTCGCCTTTCTTCACGGTCTGGCCGACTTCAACGAAGGACGGCGAGGATGGCGAAGACTTGCGATAGAACGTGCCCACCATTGGCGAACGGGCGACAGTGCCGTTGAGCGCTGGCGCAGCCGGTGCGGCTGGCGCTGCTGCGGCAACCGGTGCTGCTGCAGGAGCTGGCGCGACGGCCGGAGCCTGCATCGGTGCCGGTGCATAGAACTGCTGGGCCGGGGTCTTGCTGTGGCGGCTGATGCGTACGGACTCTTCGCCTTCCTTGATCTCAAGCTCGTCGATGCCGGACTCTTCCAGCAATTCGATCAATTTCTTAACTTTACGGATATCCATGAATCATCAACTCCCAAGGGTCGGTCAGGGGCGTTTAACGCTTGTGGTTCAAGCTGTTGCCTGTTTTTCAAGCTGCTCTAGGGCGGCCTCCAGGGCCAGCCGGTAACCGCTGGCGCCAAGGCCGCAGATCACTCCCACTGCTACATCGGAGAAGTAGGAGTGATGGCGGAAAGGTTCGCGTTTGTGCACGTTGGACAAATGCACTTCGATGAATGGGATGCTCACCGCCAGCAGCGCGTCACGTAATGCGACACTTGTGTGTGTAAAAGCTGCTGGATTGATCAAAATGAAATCCACGCCTTCGTCACGCGCGGCATGGATGCGGTCGATCAATTCATATTCGGCGTTGCTTTGCAGATAGAGCAAATGATGGCCGGCGTTGCGGGCCCGCTGCTCCAGGTCCTGGTTGATCTGGGCCAGTGTCACGGCGCCATAGACGCCCGGTTCACGGGTGCCCAGCAGGTTCAGGTTGGGTCCGTGCAGGACCAATAGGGTCGCCATCTGCTGTTCCTTGTTATCTGTGAGCAGGTATCAGAACCTGGCGACTATGCCGCAAAGCCTTTGTGACTGTCCAGTTCTCTGCAATAGCCAGCACGATGACCGATGTTTGCGCGAAATTTATGACTGGGGTCTTTGATCCGGTCATACGGTTGGAGCGGGCCTCCTGTGGGTGCCTGCTCGCGATGACGGCGGCCCATTCAACCTCGATGCAAACTGATCCACTGCTTTCGCGTTCAAGCCCGCTCCCACAGGGATTTGTGGTGAGCACAAAATTTATGCCTGCTGAAGATCCAGTGTGGGAGCGGGCTTGCTTGCGAAGAGGGCGGTCCATTCAGCATCGATGCAAGGTGACCCATCGCTTTCGCGAGCAGGCTGCTCCTTCATTTAATCTGTAGGACTTGAACGCAAATAGATATTCACGGATGTGTAGTCGACACCATCGACATGTCGATAGAGGGTGTTGCTATGGTAGGCATAGACTTCCTTATCAACTGACACCGTAATCGTCGACTCCTGAATGTCGACAGTTATTGAGCCATCACGGGTGACAAGAAACGGCGTCGCGGTTTTCAATTCGGAAAGGATGTCACTGTCGGCTGCCAGAGTCCGATAGACGTAGTAGCGATAACTGAAAGGAACCGTCGCTCCACCACGATCATCCTTTACGCCATAGATAAATGCATCGTGGGACAAAGGTTTTCGTAAGACGATCTCTGTCAGTTGGGGCATATTCTGAGGGAAGAAGCATAGCCAACTGATGTAAGCCAGCGCGAGGGCAAGCAAAGCACACAAGACAGTGAGATAGGCGGGCTTTTTAGTAGTTTCTGAATTTGGCATATTTTATCCCCTCCTTGATCCATCGTTGATCTGCCGGATCGTCGCCGAAGGGGGCTTGCCCCCACCATGTACCGAACTCCGCCGCGGTTGTTCCTGCTCGACTTTGGGCCAGGCCTGCAGCCCGTAAAAGAACGTCTTCACTGAAGCCTGCTGCGGCTCCGGTGGCACCGTAGTTGAAATTTCCAAAGGCTTCATATTCGGCGGATAGTTTCTTGTAGTCCCAAGGGCCACGATTTCTGACTTGGGTATAAAACCAAGAGTAGATAAAAGCCGATCCAGCTTTCAGAACATTTTTCTTATGAAATGCCACTGCCACATTTTCTTCGACAGAAACATCGGGTGGCGACGCAGGTACCCTCATTGCATGCTCCTTTTGCAATTTCTTGAGGGGGTGGGAGCCTAGCATGAAGATCACCGTTACAAAATTCCGTAACCTGCTCCATGCGACAACCCCCATCGGTGCTGCGCAGCAGCCCCAAAACCATTCAAAACGGTGTATCGGAAAAAACAGTAGGCAGGTTTACGACTGCTGCGCAGCCGAGCGGGAGCAAGCGCCCTCGCCACAGTGATTCGTACAGTTTCTTGGTGTTAAACCCGAAACGCCTGCACTGCCGTATGCAGCCGCCCACCTAGCACCAGTAGGTTATCGCCCTGTTCCCGCCCCTGGCCGATGCGCAGCAGGTTGTCCCCGCCCAGTTGGTGAATCCGTTCGCTGTGATCGCGGATTTCGCTGACGGCGCCGCTTTGTTGGGCGGTGACGTCGGCGATGCGTACCGCCGTGTCGGCGATGGTCTGGATGGCGCCGACGATCTCATCCAGCGCGCCGTCGGCCGCTTGCGCCTGGTTGGCGGTGGCTTCGGCGTGTTCGACCTGGGTGCGCATGCCGTCCACCGATTGGCGTGCAGCCTGTTGCAGGCGGGCGATCAGCGTCTGGATTTCGGCGGTGGCGCCGGCCGTGCGTTGGGCCAGGGAGCGGACTTCTTCGGCCACCACCGCGAAGCCCCGGCCCATTTCCCCGGCGCGGGCGGCTTCGATGGCGGCGTTGAGGGCCAGCAGGTTGGTCTGGTCGGCAATCGAGCGAATCACGGTCAGCACACCGCCGATGGTGGCCGACTCCTCGGCCAGTTGTTCGATCATCTGTGCGTTGCCTTGCACTTCCCCCACCAGCGCGTGCAGGCCCGTGAGGCTCAGGCCGATGACTTTCTGTCCTTGCTCCACCGCATGCCCGGCGCTGCGGCTGGCGTCTGCGGCTTGGCTGGCATCGCCGGCCACTTGCTGGATCGTCGCTTCCAGTTCGCTGAGGGAGTCGCGGATCAGCGCCGTATCGCCAGCCTGATGCTCGGCCCCACTGTGCAGCTCGCCGCTCAGCTCGGCCAGGGTCCGGCTGCTACCCGCGACCTGCTCGGCGTTTACCCGAATGGTGCCCACCAGGTCCGCCAGGTAAGCGCGCAGACGATTGAGCGAAGCCTCGATGTCTTGCAATTCGCGGTTACTGGCGCCCACGTGGATATCGCGGCTGAAGTCGCCCTCGGCCCAGGTCGACAGGGCTGGAGCCAGGTGCGTCAAGGTACGGGCCAGGCGTCGCTGCAAGGTGTCGATGAGCAGCGCGATCAGCAGGATCAGGCCAATCATCACCCCTTGGATCAAGCGAACCTCTCCCTGGATCTGCCCATGCTGGGCCCGTACCGCCGGTTCCATGGCATCGATCGCCTGTTGCACGTCGGCGATTTTCAGGTGCGTGGCGCTGCTCAGTTCGGTGCGTTTCTGGATCAGTTCACGGGTACGGGCCAACTCTGCCGGGTAACGGCTGAGCAGGCTGTTGAGTTCGCGCTTGAGGGCGATACCAGCATCTTCGGCGACGGTTTTTTCCTGGCTTTCCAAACCCATCAGCGCAGCGAAATCATCGCTGCCTGATTCGCTGCTGGCGGTGACACCCAGCAGTGGCAGGCTGTCGAGGCGCTCGGCCTCTACACGGATGCTCGCCAGTTCCCGCTCGACGTCGGTGGCCAATTCGCTGTGGCCACTGCTGACCAGTTTGTCCCGCGTGAGGGACAACCGGCCCAGGTGCTGCGAAGCGGCAAACAAGGGTGGCAAGTAGGCCGGGGCGCCGTTGGCGTATTGGGCCAATTGGTCGAGGCTGGCGCTCAGTTCACGCTCGGCCTGTAGCAGCAAGGCCTGCGGATCGCCGGCTAGTTTACCGGCGGCCAGCAGATCAGTCTTGCTGAAACCATCGAGGTTCGACAGGCTCGGGCGCAGGGGCTTGGCCAGTGCCGGCGGGAACTGATCGAGGTCTTTCTGCAGGGTCTCCAGGGCCTGGGTGGCAGCACTCAGGCGCAAGGCGTCGCCGCTGGTCAGGTAGTCCTCGATGTTGCGAGCTACTTCGCCCTGGAACTGCCGCGACAGGCCGAGGTAGCGCTCCATCAGCAAGTAGGGCCGTTCCAGAGCGATCTGCGACCACCACAGCGTGGCCCCAAGGCCCACGCACACGGCAACGAGAAGAAGGGTGTTGAGATTGGTCAGCAGCTTCAGGCGCATCAAGGGTCTACCGGGGGCAGAATCGTAAGTGCCTGAATTTATTGCGCTTGCGTTACAGGTTTATGACCGAATCAGTCGATTCTGATGAAAAAGTGGCACTTTGCTTTGATTGACGAGCGCTCTGTACCCGGTTGCGCCCGGCGTGCTTGGCGCGGTACAGCGCTTCGTCCGCCTGGCTGGCCATCATCAGGCTGTCGGCGTCATCGCTCATTTCCACCACGCCGGCGCTGAAGGTGCACCACAAATCATGGGGTTGGGCCGGGTAGTGGATTTCGGCAAAGCGCTGGCGAATTTCATCCAGCACTTTGCAGGCGGCGTCGATGTCGGTGTCGGGCATGACGATGGCGAACTCTTCGCCGCCATAACGGCCGATGAAGTCGGTCTTGCGCAGGCGCTGCTTGAGAAACAGCGCCAGGCTCTTGATCACGCGGTCGCCCATGGGGTGGCCGTGGCTGTCGTTGACCCGTTTGAAATGGTCGATGTCGAGCATGGCGAAGCTCAGGGGCTTGCCTTCGCGACGAGCGCGGAAGCTGCAATCCTCCAGCAGTTGCAGGATATGGGTGTGGTTGTACAGGCCGGTGAGGCTGTCGCGCACCATCCGTGCCTTGAGGTTGCGCGCCCGGGCCGCACGGTTGCGCACCGTGGTGATCAGGTGTCGGGGCTTGATTGGTTTGGTGAGGAAGTCGTCGCCGCCTTCGCTCATGGCGTCGAGTTGCTTGTCCAGGTCGTCTTCGGCGGACAGGTAGATGATCGGCACGCTGACGTAGCGGTCGTTGTGGCGTATCACCTTGGCCAGTTCCGTGCCGGTGCAGGCCGGCATGTACATGTCGAGGATGATCAGGTCGGGCTGGAAGTCCGCCAGCTCGGCCATGGCCTGGATCGGCTCGATCAGCGTGCGGGTGATGATGCCGGCGCTGTTGAGCAGGCGTTCGGTGTGCATGGCCTGGGCGCGGGAGTCATCGATGATCAGCACTTTGTATGGATCGTACTGGGCGACGCAGGTCAGCACTTCGATTTTTTCCAGCAGGCTCGAGGCTTCGAGGGTGCCGGTGAGAAATTCCTGTCCGCCAGCGCGCACTGCGGCCAGGCGTGTCGGCGTGTCGGTTTCCAACAGACTGAAGAACAACAGCGGCAGCGGTTGTTCCAGGCCTTCCTGGGCTTCGGCGGCCAGTTTCAGGCCCGCACCGGGGCCGCTGAAATCCACATCCATGACAATCGCCGCTGGCAGGCGTTCGACCATCGAGGCGCGGAACGCCGCGACATTGTCCAGCGCCTGGGCGCTGAGGCCGAAGAACTCCAACTGTTTGGCCAGGCGCTCGGCGCGGTCATGGTCCTGCAGCAACACGTAGATGGGTTTGCGCAGCGGCGGCAGGAAGGTTTGTTCCAACTGGTCGCCATGGCGCAGGCCGGTACGAGACAAGCGCTGCATCAAGCGGTTGATTTCGGTGATCAGGTGGCTGCTCAAGCGCCCGCGATTGGCGTCCACAGCTTGCAGCGACTGGCTGATGCCTTGGGCCAACTGGGAGTGCTCGGGCTGTTCGAAGCGCTCGGCAAAGCGCAGCAGGCGTAGATTGGCTTCGCTGAGCTCCGACAGGTCGGTGTTTGACCACTCACTGCGTTGCAGGCGCTGCCAAATCTCCAGGATCTGACGAGCCTGATGAATTACCCGCTGGGCAAAGTGGTGCTTGAGGCGCTCACGGCTGGGGTCTTCTGGCTCGGTCATATCCTGACTACTAGTTAGGGTGCATGCTGAGATCGACTGGTGGCTCTATGCTAGCACCTCTTTTCATTTGCATGAGTGTCACACGTCAATAATCTGTCCAGTCGCGAAATTCAGTTTGCGACCGCCCAGTCTCGTAGGCCAACGGCAACGCTTCCTTTATAGTGCTGTTCGATTGCCCTGTCGCGCCCGGCATGATTGGCGCCGCATTATCGCGTTTCAAATCAGGCACGATGGCGTAGGGTTGTGGTCGAACCGAGAACTCAAGTGATTGAAGGGATATCACCATGCTGGACTGGAAAAAACGCGCGGGCAGCGCGCCTGAACGTGCCGCCGAGCCGAAATCGGACACCCGCAGCTTCTTGGGTGGGCTTTTTTTCAGCCGTGCACTGGCCACGCTGATCGGTCTTTACCTGCTGGTGACCATTGCCGTCGGCTGGTATTGGAGCCAGGAGCCCGCGCTGTTCCCTGTGCAGCAGAACGCCCAGGCCGCGGCCGAGAAAGATGGCCGGCAGATGGTGGTGGGCTACACCACGGTCGAAACGCTCAAGACGGTGGCCGAGACCCTGCTGAACAAGCCGGGTGGCTACATCTCCAACGATCGCTTCCCGCCTGGCCTATGGATGGACAACATGCCGAGCTGGGAATACGGCGTGTTGGTGCAGGTCCGCGACCTGAGCCGCGCCTTGCGCAAGGACTTTGCCCGTTCGCAGTCCCAATCCGCCGAGGACGCCGATCTGGCCAAGGCCGAGCCGCGCTTCAACTTCAACAACCGCAGTTGGGTGCTGCCCTCCAGCGAGTCGGAATACCAGGAAGGCATCAATTTACTGAGCCGCTATCAGGCGCGGCTGTCCGACCCGAGCCAGAAAAGCGCACTGTTCTACGCCCGCGCCGATAACCTGAACAACTGGCTGGGGGATGTCGGCACTCGCCTGGGTTCGTTGTCCCAACGCCTGTCGGCCAGCGTTGGTCGGGTCAAGCTCAACACCTCGCTGAAAACCGAAGTCTCGGTCCCAGGACAGGTGCCGCAGGTAGATGAAGAGGTGGTCGAGACCCCGTGGCTGCAAATCGATAACGTGTTCTATGAGGCCCGTGGCCAGGCGTGGGCGTTGTCGCACCTGCTGCGGGCCATCGAAGTGGACTTCGCCGATGTCCTGGCGAAAAAGAACGCCACCGTCAGCGTGCGGCAGATCATTCGTGAACTGGAAGCGTCCCAGGAACCGGTCTGGAGCCCGATGATCCTCAACGGCAGCGGCTTCGGTGTATTGGCGAACCACTCATTGGTCATGGCCAACTACATTTCCCGAGCCAACGCAGCGGTCATCGACTTGCGGCAACTGCTGAACCAGGGCTGATCGATGAATGAAAGCCCCCGGGAGGTCGCTCACCGAGTGGCCTCGGATGCCGAGCTGATCGCGTGGGTCGATGAGCAGGACAACCTGCTCGGCAGCCTGGTGCGTTCAGAATTGCGTGAGCGTGGCCTGATCGGACGGGGCACCTACATCATGCTGTTCAATTCGTCCGGGGAGCTGTGTGTTCACCGACGTACCCTGAGCAAGGCCATCTACCCCGGTTTCTGGGACGTGGCGGCGGGCGGCATGGTGCAGGCCGATGAGACCTACGCCGAGTCGGCTGCCCGTGAGCTGGCGGAGGAGCTGGGCGTGAGCGGTGTGGAACTGACCGCCCACGACCATTTTTATTTCGAAGACCCCGGCAGTCGCCTGTGGTGCTCGGCGTTCTCGGCGGTGTGGGACGGCCCGCTGGTCCTGCAACCCGAAGAAGTCCTCGAAGCGCGTTTCCTGCCGCTCGAACAGGTGCTCGATGAAATCCAGCGCAAGCCTTACTGCCCGGACTCCCTGGCGGCGCTTGAACGCTATTTGCGGGTCCATGGTGGCAGCGTCGCAAAGAAGCTATAAATTGGCGCTGATTGGCCCTTAGCAAGTCGGCTTTTTGCCGTTACACTGCGCGACTTTTCAAGCTGAACCGTGTCTGCGGTCCAGTAGCGCTGCCCCTGCCTGAGTGGGGTTTCGCGGTCGAGGCACGTTCTGTCCTCGACCAGTCTTTGTCCTCCCAAGAGGATTGCCGGTGGCCAAAAAAGCCGCATCCTTCGCCGCCCTGGGCGGCCTGGTATTTTCTACCGACGCGGGTCGTCATTGCCCTGATTGCCGTCAACCGGTGGATGCCTGCATCTGCAAGCAGACCGCCATCCCTACCGGTGACGGCATTGCGCGCGTGCGCCGTGAAAGCAAAGGGCGCGGCGGCAAAACGGTGACCACGATCACCGGCGTGCCGTTGGCAGAAGACGCGCTCAAGGAACTGGCCACTGCGTTGAAGAAACGTTGTGGCACCGGTGGTGCGTTGAAAGACGGCATCATCGAGATCCAGGGCGATCACGTCGAGCTGCTGCTGGCGGAACTGGCCAAGCACGGCTTCAAGGCAAAGAAATCCGGCGGCTAGCAGCTTCTGTGAAAACCACCCTCGGCTTGACCCGAACCCAACGTTCGAGGGCGCCCGCATGGTTTTCACAGAGCCTGTTCTGAACGGGTTTCTAAACTCATCGCTGGGAGCAGGGTCTACCTTGCTAACAGGCAATTCGTCATTTTCACTCTCTAGACTGCCCCAGCCTCCGACCGGATGGTGCATTTTGACTTCTTTATAGGGGACTTCGATGTCCGTACGACGCACACGCAAAGACGATGGCAGCCAATGGACAGTTGCGGACAGCCGCAGTGTTTACGGGATTCGCCATTGGGGGGCCGGGTATTTCGCGATCAATGAAGCCGGTCGCGTCGAAGTCCGTCCGAACGGTCCCGGCAGCTCGCCCATCGATCTGTTCGAGCAAGTCGACCAGTTGCGCCAGAGCGGCCTGTCGCTGCCCTTGCTGGTGCGCTTCCCTGACATCCTGCAAGACCGTGTGCGCCAGCTCACCGGCGCGTTTGACAGCAACATCGCGCGCCTGGAATACCAGAGCAAGTACACCGCGCTCTATCCGATCAAGGTTAACCAGCAGGAAGCGGTGATCGAAAACATCATCGCCACCCAGAACGTCTCCATCGGCCTGGAAGCCGGTTCCAAGCCGGAGCTGCTGGCGGTATTGGCCCTGGCACCGAAGGGCGGGACGATCGTCTGTAACGGTTACAAGGACCGCGAGTTCATCCGCCTGGCGCTGATGGGCCAGAAACTCGGACACAACGTCTTCATCGTCATCGAGAAAGAGTCCGAAGTTGGCTTGGTGATCGAAGAGGCCGCAGCGCTCAAGGTCAAGCCCCAGGTCGGCTTGCGCGTGCGCCTTTCGTCCCTGGCATCGAGCAAGTGGGCCGATACCGGTGGCGAGAAGTCCAAGTTCGGTTTGTCGGCCGCGCAACTGCTGTCGGTGGTCGAGCGCTTCCGCGCCGCCGGCCTGGACCAAGGCATTCGCCTGCTGCACTTCCATATGGGCTCGCAGATCGCCAACCTGGCGGACTACCAGCACGGCTTCAAGGAAGCGATCCGTTACTACGGTGAGCTGCGCAACCTCGGCCTGCCGGTTGATCACATCGACGTCGGCGGTGGCCTGGGCGTGGACTACGACGGCACGCACTCGCGCAATGCCAGTTCGATCAACTACGACATGGACGATTACGCCGGTGTCGTGGTCGGCATGCTCAAGGAGTTCTGCGATGCCCAGAGCCTGCCGCATCCGAACATCTTCTCCGAGAGCGGCCGCTCGCTGACCGCGCACCACGCCATGCTGGTGGTGCAGGTGACCGACGTCGAGAAGCACAACGACGACGTGCCGGTGATCGACAACAAGCAGGAACTGCCGGAAACCGTGCAATGGCTGGTTGACCTGCTGGGCCCGACCGATATCGAGATGGTCACCGAGACATACTGGCGCGCCACTCACTACATGAGCGACGTGGCGACCCAGTACGCCGACGGCAAGCTGACCCTGGCCGAAAAAGCCTTGGCCGAGCAGTGCTACTTTGCCGTGTGCCGTCGCCTGCACAACTCGTTGAAGGCACGCCAGCGTTCGCACCGCCAGGTGCTGGATGAGCTCAACGACAAGTTGGCCGACAAATACATCTGCAACTTCTCGGTGTTCCAGAGCCTGCCGGACACCTGGGCCATCGGCCAGGTGCTGCCGATCCTGCCGCTGCATCGCCTGGACGAAGAGCCGCTGCGCCGCGCCGTGCTGCAAGACCTGACCTGCGACTCCGACGGCAAGATCAAGCAGTACGTCGACGAGCAGAGCATCGAGACCAGCCTGCCGGTTCACGCGCTCAAGCCGGATGAAGACTATCTGCTGGGCATCTTCCTGGTGGGCGCCTACCAGGAAATCCTCGGTGACATGCATAACCTGTTCGGTGACACCGACTCGGTGAACATCTACCAGAACGCCGATGGCAGCGTGTACCACGCCGGTATCGAAACCCACGACACCATCGAGGACATGCTGCGCTACGTGCACCTGTCGCCGGAGGAGTTAATGACTCACTACCGCGACAAGTGTGCCAGCGCCCGCATCAGTGCTGCCGAACGTACCCAGTTCCTCGATGCCTTGCGCCTGGGGCTGACGCGTTCGTCCTATCTGTCTTCTTGATGGGGAAGTGAGCGCCTTTCGGGCAAGGTGCTGAGGGAGGCTTGCTCCCGCTCGGCTGTGCCCTGTAGGCGCTGCCGATGGCTGGGATCTTTTGATCTTTCGCTTGGGACTCAAGTGTTTGGGGAAAGATCGCAGCCTCGTTGCACTCGACAGCTCCTACGCAGCTCTTACGCAGTCCAGTTCGCCACAGGATTGCATCATCGGCACCGTCCTCCGGGGCTGTCAGAAAATGCACCGCATGTTGCGGGTTTTTTCGGACAGTCCCGGAGGGCGTTTTTATTTGTGCCGTCGTTATTTCTGTACGTCGGTGCATTTAACCGGCGATGTCCTTATTTCGTGTAGTCCCTTTCCTAACTTGTGCTTGGCCCCTCTACTCGACCATGGCTCTCGGCGAGAATCCCCGACCGCCCCTCCTGTAGAGAAACGCCGATGTCCGATCCAGCCAGCGAGCCAGTCTTTCGTCTGGAGATAGCCGGTCTGCCCGAGCCTGTTGACGTCGTGGCCTTCACGGGTAGCGAAACCATCAGTGAACCCTTCGTCTATGAGGCGCAACTGTTGTTGCGCGACGCGAACCTGGACCTGGCGGGGCTGTTATACCGCAGCGTCTGGTTGAGTTTCGGGGCCCCAGGCCGGGGTATTCATGGGCAGCTCCATGAGTTGGTCCAACACCGTCATGGCGCCGGCTGCCGGGTGCGTATCAGGCCGAAGCTGGCCTGTCTGACGCAGCGTTTCAGCCAGCGGGTCTTCAGCGCCCGTTCGGTGCCGCAGATCATTCGCCAGGTGCTCAAGGCCCATGGCATCAGTGGCCGCAGCCTGTGCCTGGATTTGAGTGGCGATTATCCACTGCAGGATTTCTGTACCCAGTATCGCGAGTCGGACCTGCAGTTCCTTCAACGTGTATGCGCCCAGGTGGGTATCCACTTTCATTTCGAACACACACGGGACGGGCATTGCCTGGTGTTCGCTGATCATCCGCACAGTTTCCCTCCGGCCGGTAAGGCGGTCTACGCGGACGAGGGCCCGATTGCCGCGGTGCGGTCCTTCAGCGTGCAAACCGAGGTGTCGGGGGAGCAGGTCGCCCAGGGTCGCAGCGACTTGATGAACCTGCACGGTGGTCAGGTGCTGACGTTGATGGCCCATCCGTTTGCCGGTTGGAACCGGCGCTGGCTGCTGACGCAGGTCGAGCACCGCGCGCAGGCGGGGGTGTATGACAATCATTTCAAGGCCATTCCCCGGGGCGCGCTGTTCGTGCCAGATGAGGTTCCGATAAAGCCGCGCATGGTGAGCCGGCAACGGGGCTGGGTCGTGGCGGTGGACGAGCCGGCGGAGCCGGGTGCGGGGCGCGTGGCAGTGCAGCTTGACTGGGCCTACCAGGGCGAAGGTTCCAGCCCCAGTCATTGCTGGCTGCCCTTGGCACCCGAACTGGTCGTGGGTGGAGCGGGCGCCCTGAGTGACGGCACCGAGGTACTGGTGAGCTTTATCGAAGGCGATCCGGATCGGCCAATGATCAGTGCATTTTTGAATGCGCCTGCCTCAGTAGAGGTTGTGGATGAGTTATCCACAGGCGGAACACGTAGACCATTGGTTGCCGATCCGGTCCTGTTGTCTGCAATCCAGGATGCCGAGCCGCTGGTCTTGTTGTGCTTGTTGCCCGAAGGCGGGCCGTTCAGCCCCTGCGCCCAGCCACTATGCACCTGCCGTATGCTCATGCGACGCGGTTCGGGCGTGGCTCGATGAATGCCGCGACCCTGTCTGGATCAACGCCGCAATGGCTGCTGCTCGACGTACCGAGTGCGCCTGGCGCTGCGCGGCTTGTGCACGCGCAGTTCGCCAAGGCCCGGTACTTTGCCTTGTTTGAAAATACCGAGTTGCAGGGGCTGCAAGAGCACGGTCCACTGTTGGTGGATCTGCGCCATTCGCCTGCGCTGGTCAGCCTTTGTCACTTGGACCCACGTTCCTGGCCGGGACTGTTGTTGGTCAGCCCATCGCCCGCTGCGCCATTGCTGGCGCATCTGCGACGCATGCTGACGGTGACCCTGGGTCTGCATCACAAAGCGTTGTTGAGCTATTACAACCCGCACATCGCCAGCTATTTCTTCGACGGTTGCAATCCTCAGGAGCTCAGTTGCTGGCTAGGCCCGATCAGTTCGTTGCGCTGGTTTGGTGGCACCTGGGCCGACCGGGCGATCGGTAGCCAGGGTTGGCAACAACTGTCCAACCCGGGGCTGCCGGTGGCGGCGCTGGAGAAAGAGCACGGCCTGAGCAACCGGCAGCAGGACCAGTTGCAACGATGCCTGCTGGAGCGTCACACCTGGCAGTGGTCCCGTTCTACCGGATGTGATTATCAGCGGCTCTGGGGGGATTTGCAGCAGGGCCTGGCGCTGGGGTTTACCGAGCGTGCGGTGCTCGACGACTGGCTGTGGCTGCGCCTGCAATACCCCGATGCCCGGCCAGTGCCAGGCCTGGTGGGCGGTTCGCAGCGCGAGCGGCTCGAGCATCTGCGTCGGCGCTGGCAGAGCAGCCAGGGTTGAACGTTAGTGGGCAGATGTGCCGAGCCAGCGGTCGTGGCGCTGCAAGTGCCAGGCGAAAGCACCGAGGGTCAGGCTGCGCAGGGCCATGAACAGCAGGAAGGTGATCCACAGCCCATGGTTGCCCAACCCTTGCAGTGTCCAGGCGATGGGCAGCACCAGCAGCAAGGTCAGCAGCATGCCGTTGCGCATTTCCCGGGCACGGGTGGCGCCGATGAACAGCCCGTCGAGCAAGTAACTCCAGACCGCAATCAGTGGCAGGGCTGCCAGGTATGGCAGGTAGCTATAAGCGGTGGCGCGCACGTCGGGAATGTCGGTCTGCATGTCAATGAACAGGTGACCTGCGCACAGGAACAGCAGTGCAAAGCCCAGGCTTGCGATCAACGACCAGCCGCACGCCACCACCAGCGAGCGACGCAGGGCCAGGCGGTCGCGGGCGCCAATGGCATGACCGCACAGCGCTTCGACGGCATGGGCCAGGCCGTCCAGGGCATGGGCTGTCAGCAACAGGCCGTTGAGCAGCAGGGCATTGGCCGCCACGGTCGCATCCCCCAGGCGTGCGCCTTGCACGGTGATCAGGAAAAACACCGCTTGCAGCGCCAGGCTGCGAATGAAAATGTCTCGGTTCACCGCCAGCAGTGGGCGCCAGCTCTGCCACAGCCCAAGGGCGGCCCAGGCGATCTGCCCGGGCCAGGCGCGCAGTGTGTTGCGGGCCAGGGCCAGGCCGACCAGCGCGCCGGTCCACTCGGCAATGACCGACGCCCGGGCCGACCCGGTCACGCCCCACTCCAGGCCGATCACGAACCATAGGTTCAGGGCGATGTTGACCAGGTTGGTCACTAGCAGGATCGCCAGCGGGGCACGGGCATTCTGGGCGCCGAGGAACCAGCCTACCAGCGCATAGCTGGCCAGCGCTGCCGGCAAGCCGAAGAGCCGGGTGTGGAAGAAGTCACGGGTCAACTGGTTGAGCTCGGCGGACGGCTGCATGAAGTGCAACGCCACGTCGCTCAACGGTACGCCGACGGCACCGAGCAGCACCGCCAACCCCAACGCCAACAACAGTCCTTGCAACAACACTTGTCGCAACGCTGCCCCATCATCACGCCCGGCAGCCTGGGCGGCGAACCCCGTGGTGCCCATGCGCAAGAAACCCATGGCCCACGCCAGCACCGTATACAAACTCGCCCCGACCGCCACGGCGCCTAGCTGATGAGCATGGGGCAGATGGCCGATGACGGCGCTGTCCACCAACGCCACCAGCGGTACGGAAATGTTCGAGAGAATCATCGGCGCAGCCAGCGCCCAGACCCGGCGATGGGTAAGGCGGTCGCGCCAGTCGGAGGTCAGGTTGGACATGCGGGCTCCTTGATGGAGCGCGATTGTAGCGGGTTCTCGCATTGATCGTTCCCTCGCTCCGCGTGGGAACGCCTCTAGGGACGCTCTGCGTTCGATCTGAAAAAATCTGTGGGAGCAAGGCCTGCCCGCGATGAAGATGACGCGGTCTTTCAGGGAACCGAGACGCCTGTATCACGAGCAAGCTTTGCTCCCACACAGTGCTCTTGGCCCTAGTGAATGATCCAACTCAACAACCACAACCCTAGCACCAGCCAGATGATGCCCATGACGATCGAGGCCCGCATGAACGCGCGGATGGCCGAGTAGAGCAGCATGAGCCCGAGGATCAGCGCGATGATGCTGATGATCGAGGTATCCATGCCCAGGGTGCGTGACAACCCATCGACGAAGTTGCCGCCAGCGTTGGCCAGGGTGTTGAACAAACCGCTGAGCAGGTCGACGATGAAACGGATCATCGAACCGAGCGCCTGGCCGAGCCATTCGAAAAAGCTTTCTACCTGCATATGTGCATCCTGATGGGAGGGGATCTGAGCCGTTGGCTCCTGATTGTAGGAGCTGTGGCGGCCGAGTTGGTTCGATTATGGGGCAAACCGTCGCTTCGTACCGAGACGCTTGCCTTCCCTGGTTATCCCCCTGAAGCTATGCGCATTCAGGAGAACCCGATGAACCTTGTTGAACTGACCGAACGCCTGCATGCCATTCGTGACCGTAACGACTGGCGGCAATTCCACAGCCCGAAAAACCTTGCCATGGCCGCCAGTGTGGAAATGGCCGAACTGGTGGAGATTTTCCAGTGGCTGACCGAGGACCAGTCGCGCCAGTTGCCGGCGGACAAACTGGCCCACGCTGGGCAGGAGGTCGGTGACATCGTGTTGTACCTGTTGCTGCTTTGCAGCGAACTGGGCCTGGACATGGACGCCGTGGTGCGCAGCAAGCTGGCCGACAGCGAACGGCGGTTCGGCCAATGAGTGACCGTCATTTCGATCAGCTCGCCACGCGCTTTGCAGAAAAAATCTACGGTGGGGCCAAGGGCGCGATCCGCCTGGCGGTGCTTCAGGCCGATCTGCTGGAAACCTTGCCACAGCGTCCGTTGCGCGTCTTGGACATTGGCGCCGGCCTGGGCCACATGTCGTTGTGGCTGGCCGAGCGCGGTCACCAAGTGACCCTGGCCGAGCCGGCCGAACCGATGCTCGAAGGCGCTCGCCAGCGGTTTGCCGAGGCGGGCCAGAGCGCCACGTTCATCCAGGCGCCGTGGCAAGACCTGCCCGGCCAGCTCACCGAACCCTATGATTTGGTGCTGTGCCACGCAGTGCTGGAATGGCTGGCTGAACCTCACGCGATCCTGCCGGTGCTGCATCAATTCACGGTCCCGGGTGGCTGGCTGTCCCTGGCGTTCTACAACCGCGACGCGCTGGTCTACCGCAACCTCCTCAAGGGGCATTTTCGCAAGTTGCGCAAAAACGACATGGCCGGCGAAAAACAGAGCCTGACGCCGCAACAACCTCTTGATCCAAGGGAATTGGCGGCGCAACTTGAAGGCCTGTGGCAGGTCGAAAACCAGAGTGGCGTGCGGGTTTTCCATGACTACATGCCGCTGGAGTTTCAGGGCCGTGTGGAGCTTGCGCCGTTGCTGGAAATGGAACTGGCCCACCGTCGCCATCCGGCGTTTGCCGGGTTGGGACGTTATCTGCACTGGATCTGCCGTCCAGTGTGACCGGAGAGCGAAATGAAAGGTCGTTCAGGGTTGTTGATGCTGTGCCTGGGACTGGCGGCCTGCCAGGGCAGCAACCCCTATGTCGCCACGTCCAATCCGCTACCGCCGGCGCCGCCCGAGGCCGCTACGGTGTTCGATCGCAGCGCCTATCCCGCGCCACCCCGTGACTACGGGCGCTATCGCAGCTGGGCCTGGCGCGACGGGCACCTGCCGTCGGGTACCGCCTGGGCGGATTCGGCCCAGGTGGCCGAAGCGGTGAGCAATGCCCTGGACCAGCGCGGCCTGCGTCCGCTGCATGACAACCGGCCCGCCGACCTGTTCGTCAGTGCAGACCTGCGTCTGGAGACCCGTGTGCGCCAGGTCCGGGATGACTACGATGCCGGTTACTACGGCGGCTATAACCGTTATGACCGTTATGGTCAGGGTTATGGCATGTATCATCCGGTGCCGATGGTGCGCACATATCAGGAGCAGGTCGTGGTGGTTCGGGTGGATCTGTTCGATGCTCGCACGGGGCAACCGGTGTGGAGCGCCAGCGCCGAGGCCGGCCAGCGTGGCAGCCAAACCGAGCGCACCGATGCCATTCGTGCGGCGGTGGAAAAAGCCATGTCGGCGTATCCCCCAAGTTGATTACGCAACGGAGAAAAACCATGTTTCGCCGTCTTGCTCTACTGGCCTTCACTCTGTTGTTGGGTGCTTGTGCTTCTAACCAGGTCAACCATGACTTCGACACCGGCCGCGATTTCGCGGCGTATCGCAGTTGGAGCTGGAAAGCCCCGGCGTTGCAATATCGTCCCGATGACCCCCGCATCAAGAGCGACCTGACCGAACAGCGGATCCGCCAGGCGGTTGCCGATCAACTCGACCAACGCGGCCTGCGTCCGGCGGCGGCTGGCGGGCATGGCGATGTGCTGGTCCAGGCCTATTTGATCGTCGAGGACCGCCAGCAGCAGGTCACCACCCACTACGGCGGCGGTTGGGGCGGGCCTTGGAATGGCTATTGGGGCGGGCCGATGTACAACGAAACCCGCAACATCAGCTACAAGGTCGCCACCGTGCAGATCGACCTGCTCGATGGCAAGGACGGCAAGCTGGTGTGGCGTGGCAGTGACGAGCAACTGCTCAGCAACTCCCCCAACCCGACTGACCGCAACACGGCTGTGCGCGAGACGGTGGGACGGATCCTGTCCAACTACCCGCCGCGTTGACCTCGGCGTATTCAAGATGGATGCGAGCTGACCCACCGCCATCGCGAGCAAGCTCGCTCCCACAGGGATTTTGTGGCGGACACCTGCTCTGTGAACACCCCGGAACATCTGTGGGAGCAAGCTTGCTCGCGAAGACCTCGGCACATTCAACGGTGATTCAAGCTGACTCACCGCTTTCGCGAGCAAGCTCGCACACAGGGGACGGGTGTGGAGGCCATCATTCTGTTCAGGCCACCGGCCGCCACTCTCCCACCATATGCTCCAGCTCCCCAGCCCCCATCAGTTGCAGCTGCCCGCTGGACCCCGCGGCACTTGCCAGCAGCGTCACCTCGCTGGGCAGGCGCACCGGTTTCTTGAAGGTCACATCGATCTCGATGTTGGCCTCGGGCAGGTGCTCATCCAACGCCGCCAGGGTCCTGGCCTTGTTCCACAGGCCATGGGCGATGGCGGTGGGGAAGCCGAACAACCGGGCGCTGATGCCGCTCAAGTGAATGGGGTTGTAGTCGCCGGATACTTTGGCGTATTGCCGACCGATGTCCGCCGGTGCGGTCCAGCGCGCGACTTCAATCAAGGGCAGGCTGGCCTGCGGTGAATCCTCCACGAGTGCCCCGTCGAGCTGGACGCCTTTGCAAAGCATCTGGCTTTGGGCCTCCCACAGCGGCCCCAACTGATCATCGAGGCGGGTCACCAGGTCGAAGACCGCGCCCTTGGGGTGGGCTTGCAGCTGCTCGACATTGACGCTGGCCCGTACCTGGCCAACCCCGCCCATGGGCCGCAATACACGAATGCGATTGCTCAAGTGGATCAGCCCCAACAGCGGAAACGGAAAGTTACGGCCAGTGAGCAATTGCATTTGCAGGGCAAACGCCAAGACGTGGGGATAGGTCGGCGGCAGCAGTCCGTTATCGACGAACCCGCAGACTTTGCGATAGGCCGCCAGGCGTTGCGGGTCGACCTGCAGCACTTGACGCAGGCCTTCCTCGGGCAGGGTCGTGCCGGTGACCTTGCGCCGTGTCGCCGCTTTCGAGTAAAGCCCGGACATGGAGGGCGGGCTGCTGACTTCATGCCATTGGATCGTCATGGTCACGCTCCCAGAAGGCTTTGTCCGCATACCCGCAGCGCCTGCCCGGTCACGGCGCCCGTGCCCGGTTGCGCGAGCCAGGCCACGGCTTCGGCGACATCCTGGGGCAGGCCGCCCTGGCCCAGGGAGCTCATGCGCCGCCCGGCCTCGCGCAAG
Source organism: Pseudomonas sp. RL_5y_Pfl2_73 (assembly GCF_963970515.1). Lineage (NCBI taxonomy): Bacteria > Pseudomonadati > Pseudomonadota > Gammaproteobacteria > Pseudomonadales > Pseudomonadaceae > Pseudomonas > Pseudomonas sp. RL_5y_Pfl2_73. Next base: position 233,587 of record NZ_CAXAPD010000006.1, read on the forward strand.
GCGAAGGGGATGTCGGCGGTCATGCGGGTTTCAATGAAGCCCGGCGCCACGGCGTTGATGCTGATGCCGCGTGGCCGCAGCAAAGGCGCCCATGCCTGGGCCAGGCCGATCAGCCCGGCCTTGCTTGCCGCATAGTTGGTCTGCCCCCGGTTGCCGGCAATGCCGCTGATGGACGCCAGCAGAATCACCCGGCCATTGTCGCGCAGGGTGCCGCTGTCGAGCAGGGCCTTGGTCAGCACTTGCGGGGCGTTGAGGTTGACGGCCAATACCGCGTCCCAGAATTCCGGGGTCATGTTGGCGAGGGTCTTGTCCCGGGTGATGCCGGCGTTGTGGACCACGATGTCGACGCCGTCGGGAAGGTGCTCGATCAACTGGGCGGCGGCGTCTTCGGCGCAGATATCCAGCGTGACGCTGCGTCCGCTCAAGCGTGCAGCCAGGGCGTCGAGGTCGGTCTTGGCTTGCGGGACGTCCAGCAGGATCACGTCGGCGCCATCGCGGGCCAGGGTTTCGGCGATGGAGGCGCCGATCCCACGGGCGGCACCAGTGACCAGCGCCTTGAGCCCCGTAAGCGGTCGGGTCCAGTCCTGGACCTGGGTGTCACAGGCGTTGAGGCGAATGACCTGCCCGGAGATGAAGGCGCTCTTGGGTGACAGGAAAAACCGCAGCGCACCTTCCAGTTGGGCGTCGGCGCCGTCGCCGACGTACAGCAATTGCAGTGTCCCGCCATGGCGCAACTCTTTGGCCAGGGAACGGCTGAAACCCTCCAACGCCCGCTGGGCACTGGCAGCGAACGGATCGGCAAGACTTTCTGGAGCACGGCCCAGGATGACGACATGGGTGCTGTGGTCGAGGTTTTTCATCAGAGGCTGGAAAAATTCCCGCAGCTGCTTGAGCTGGTCGGCCTGCACTAAATGGCTGGCGTCGTATACCACCGCCTTGATTTTCGGGCCATGGCCGGGGATCCACTCGGTGGCCAGGGTCGGCTCGCCGCCGTAGATGAAGATAGTATCGGTCAGGCGCTTGGCAAACGTGCCGATCTGTTCGGTCAACGGCCCGCCGCCCAGCAGCAGTGCGCCTTCGATCGGCCGCAGGCGCCCGGCCTGCCAGCGTTCCAGGCGCACCGGCGATGGCAGGCCGAGGGACCCGACCATGCGCCGGCCAATGGGCGAGTTGGCAAAGTCGATATAACGGTCAGACATGGAACACACTCCGGCTGATGAGGTTCCAAGTGTGGACCATGATTGGCAATCAGTCGTTCGATCGGCGAGATAAAGCCTAAGCTTGAGCCGGAGCGCTTCTTTCAGGGCGCCGAATCCCCGTGGGAGCACAGCTTGCTCGCGATGCAGACACCGCGCTTTTCAGGTAGGTCGTGGCATCGTTCATCGCGAGCAAGCTGTGCTCCCACCGGGTTCGGTTGAGTCTTGAAAGGGCACTAGACCTACACAGGGAGTTCTTCATGACACAACTACGCCGCGTCGCGATCATCGGTGGTAACCGCATTCCGTTCGCCCGCTCCAACGGGGCCTATGCCACCGCCAGCAACCAGGCGATGTTGACGGCTGCCCTCGAGGGGCTGATCGAACGCTACAACCTGCATGGCCTGCACATTGGCGAGGTGGCTGCTGGCGCGGTGCTCAAGCACTCCCGGGATATGAACATGACCCGCGAATGCGTGCTCGGCTCGCGGCTGTCACCGATGACGCCGGCCTATGACATACAACAGGCCTGTGGCACCGGGTTGGAGGCGGTGCTGCTGGTGGCCAACAAAATTGCCCTAGGCCAGATCGACAGCGGCATTGCCGGCGGCGTGGATACCACGTCGGACGCGCCTATCGCGGTCAATGAAGGGCTGCGCAGGATCTTGCTGCAAGCCAATCGCGCCAAGACCACTGCCGACAAGATCAAGGCCTTCCTGCAACTGCGTCCCCAGCACCTCGTCCCCGACCTGCCGCGCATCAACGAACCGCGCACTGGCCTGAACATGGGCGAGCACTGCGAATTGATGGCCCAGACCTGGCAGATCCCCCGGGAGGCGCAAGACCAGCTGGCCCTGGAAAGCCATCAGAAAATGGCCGCGTCCTATGCCGAAGGTTGGCAGAACGACTTGATGACACCCTTTCTGGGCCTGACCCGGGACAACAACCTGCGCCCGGATCTGACCCTGGAAAAACTCGCCTCCCTCAAGCCGGCCTTCGAAAAAAGCGCCAAGGGCACGATGAGCGCGGGCAATTCCACGCCACTGACCGATGGCGCCTCGTTGGTGTTGCTGGGCAGTGAAGAATGGGCCAAGGCCCGGGGGCTGCCGATCCTGGCGTACCTGCGCGACGGTGAAACGGCGGCGGTGGATTTCGTCAATGGCGCCGAAGGGCTGCTGATGGCCCCGGTCTACGCCGTGCCGCGACTGCTGGCGCGCAACGGTTTGACCTTGCAGGACTTTGATTACTACGAGATCCACGAAGCGTTCGCCGCCCAGGTGTTGTGCACACTGAAGGCCTGGGAAGACCCGGGCTACTGCAAGACTCGTCTGGGCCTCGACGCGCCGCTAGGGTCCATCGACCGCAGCCGGTTGAACGTCAAGGGCAGTTCCCTGGCCGCCGGGCACCCGTTTGCCGCTACGGGCGGGCGCATTGTCGCCAACCTTGCCAAGTTGCTGGATGCGGCCGGGCGAGGGCGTGGCTTGATTTCCATCTGCGCCGCCGCCGGCCAGGGCGTGACGGCGATTATCGAGTGCTGAGGACGGCGCCGTTGTGGCGTGAGGCCAGTTCCCGGTGATGGCTGGCGTAGCGCTCGGCGAGGATCGAGCAGACGATCAGCTGCAGCGGGTGATAGATCATGATCGGCAGCAGGATCAGCCCCAGGCCGGGATGGTTGCCAAAAATCAACGCCGCCATGGGCACGCCGGCGGCGAGGGATTTCTTGCTGGCACAGAACACCGCGGCCACTTCATCGGCGCTGCTGAATTTCAGGGCGCGGGCGGTGCGGGTGGTGCCCCACAAGATGATCGCCAGCAGCGCGGCACTGCCAAGCACTGCGCTCAATAGCACACCGTTGCCTTGCTGTTGCCAGATGCCGGACACCATCGAGTTGCAGAACGCCGCGTAGACCAGCAGCAGGATTACCAGCTTGTCGATGATGCTGGTGTAGCGCTTGTACCTGCCGAAAAAGCCAGCCAACCAACGCCGCAGGAACTGCCCCAGCACCAGCGGTAGCAGCAACATCATGCACAGGTCGAGCAAGGTTGACCCCAGGTCGATGCCACCAGCGCCGCTGCCGACCACGAAACTGACCAGCAGCGGTGTCAGGAAAATCCCCAGTACGCTGGACAGGCTTGCGTTGAGAATCGCCGCCGGCACGTTACCGCCGGCACTGCCGGTTAGCGCCACCGAGGAAGAAATGGTCGAGGGCAGGGCGCACAGGTAGAAGAACCCCAGCATCAGCAGCGCTGGCACGTGGCTGCCCAGTAGCCAGTGGCTGAGCAGCCAGATCAATGGAAACACGCCAAAGGTGAAGGCCTGCACCATCACGTGCAGCCGGATGTTCTTCAAACCGTGGCGGACCTGTTCGCCGGACAGGTTGACCCCGTGCAGGAAGAACACCACGAAGATACCGATGTTGACCACCCATTCGGCATGCATGCCACCGCCCGTGGCACCAAAGGTTGGAAAGAAGTACGCCAACAGCGTGGCGAGCAACATGCCGCACAGGAACCAGTCGGTCACCATGCGTTTGAGGTGTCTGAGGATATGCATAGGGCACCGCAAGTTGTAAGAAAAGTCGACTTAGCCTAACGTCGTCCTGACTAGTCGTCTTGCGACATAAGGCCAATCAATGCCGCCTAACGGACACCAGCAGCTCGAACGCCGCATCCCTGACCTGGCGCAATTGCCGAGGCCGCTTTACGCCCGTGTCGAAAGCTTGAGTGCTGGTTCCTGGACGCAAGCCCATCGTCACGACTGGGTGCAGTTTTCCTACGCCATCAGCGGCGTCCTCGGCGTACATACCGCTGCCGGCAGTTTCTTCGCCCCGCCGCAACGGGGCATCTGGATTCCGGCCGATCTGGAACATCAGGTGGTGACCTCGACCCGGGCGGAAATGCGCAGCCTGTATGTGCATCGCCACGCCTGCCCCTGGACCGATGAGCGCTGTCGAGTGCTGGAAGTCACGCCACTGGCCCGCGAGTTGATCAAGGTGTTCTGTCAGCTTCCGGTCGATTACCCGCAAGGCGATACCCAGGAACAACGGTTGGTGCAGGTGTTGCTGGACCAGTTGGCGACTCTGCCGGAGGTTGGATTTTCCCTGCCGCTGCCGCGACATGCTCGCCTGCTGGGGCTGTGTAACGAGTTGATCGAACAGCCTGAGCAGAACGTCACCTTGCACGCCTGGGCTGAGCGCCTGGGCATGTCGGAAAAAACCCTGATGCGTCTGTTCCAGCGCGAGACCGGCCTGAACTTTCGCGCCTGGCGCCAGCGCATGCGCTTGTTGTCGTCTCTGGGCTCGCTGGAGCAGGGCGACAGCGTCACCAGCGCCGCGTTGTCCTGTGGGTATGATTCAATGTCCGCGTTCATTGCGGCGTTCAAGGGGATGTTCGGGTTTACACCGGGGGAACTGTTCAAGCATTGAGTCGTCGCACTGGTCTACAACCGACGGTAGACATGACTGTCAGCTCTTGTCGCAAATGCCTGGGCATTGAGTTGCCAACGCCAGGTCCGGTCTCGGCTATGATTCGGCTCGGTCGATTGATCCGGCACATTGCATGCATCACCGGTTCATAGGTCGGCAACCCCTCCCCGTGGAGGAAGGATTGCCGTATAACGACTGTCATTCGCGTGTTTGGTAATAAAGGACCCACAATAAAAGCTGATGAAGACTCCAAAACGCATTGAACCCCTGATCGAGGACGGTCTGGTCGACGAGGTGCTGCGCCCACTCATGAGTGGTAAAGAAGCAGCTGTTTATGTGGTGCGCTGCGGTAACGAGCTACGTTGCGCGAAGGTCTACAAGGAGGCGAACAAGCGAAGTTTTCGTCAGGCGGCCGAATATCAGGAGGGTCGCAAGGTCCGCAATAGCCGTCAGGCTCGGGCGATGGCCAAGGGCTCGAAGTTCGGGCGCAAGGAAACCGAGGACGCCTGGCAGAATGCCGAAGTGGCGGCACTGTTCCGCTTGGCTGGCGCGGGTGTACGCGTGCCCAAGCCGTACGACTTCCTTGAAGGCGTGCTGCTGATGGAACTGGTGGCCGACGAGTATGGCGATGCGGCGCCGCGTCTGAACGATGTGGTGCTGGAGCCGGACCAGGCCCGTGAATATCACGCCTATCTGATTTCCCAGATCGTGCTGATGCTGTGTACCGGTCTGGTGCACGGCGACCTGTCGGAGTTCAACGTCCTGCTCACGCCAACCGGGCCGGTGATCATCGACCTGCCGCAGGCCGTGGATGCTGCGGGTAACAACCATGCTCTCAGCATGCTGGAGCGGGACGTGGGCAACATGGCGTCCTACTTCGGTCGGTTTGCCCCCGAGCTCAAGCGCACCAAGTACGCGAAGGAAATGTGGGCATTGTACGAAGCTGGCACCTTGCACCCGGCCAGCGTACTGACCGGCGAGTTCGACGAGCCGGAAGAAATGGCGGATGTCGGCGGGATCATGCGCGAGATCGAAGCCGCCCGTCTGGACGAGGAACGCCGGCAGGCCGTACGGGCCGCCGACGATGCCCCGCCCGGCAAGACCGAAGAACCGCCGCCGCCATGGATGCAATGATCGGTTGAACAGAAACCCGGCCAATGGCCGTAATGCTGCTCAACTTAGAAAAAACGGCGCTTCTTTCAGAAATGGAAAGGCGCCGTTTTTTTTTGCTTCGTTTTTTGGGGGGGGTTTGGGAGTGCTGTGTATATCCATTTCTGCGGTAACGGCGGCTTATGGTTCCGCCCTTAGAGGGTGCTTACAAATAAGATATACCGTTGGAATGCTCCCAACCCCGCGTTTGTGAATGCATGTCAGTGGCCAACATCAAGATAAAACCTGAGCACGAAGGGATTCTGGTTCAAATCGTTGAATCCGATCCAACCATCACACTAATGGAAATTCGTCGCCAATTTACGCGCAGAACGGGCATGTCGATTACCAAGGGCCCTGTAATCAGGGCGCTTGAGCGGCAAGGTGTAGCGCTCGTTCCCAGCCATAAGGCTGTTGTCATCGAAAAGGCGGCGGTCGAACCACCCAGATATGGTTACACCGATGCCCATCGTCGGCTCGAGCCGGAGCAGGATTATCCAAGCAGTCTGACCGACTCAGAATGGACGCTTGTCCAAGATATTTTCGAGAACAAAGGACGCGGACTTCCTCCCCGCATCAGCCGCCGCCTGCTTGTAGATGCATGCTGTTATGTCGTTCGTAGCGGCTGTGCCTGGCGGATGCTGCCCCAACATTTCCCGCGCTGGCAGAACGTCTACCGAACGTTCCGGCGATGGAGCGAGCAAGGCAAGTTTGAAAAAATGCATGATCGTTTGCGTCAGCAGTGGCGCGAACGCGAAGCTCGCGCGGTAGAGCCTACGGCAGCGGTGCTGGATTCACAGTCAACTCGGGGCTCGGCGCAAGGTGGTGAAACGGGTTTTGATGGTGGCAAGAAAGTTAAGGGCCGTAAGCGTCATCTTCTGGTCGACACCTTGGGGCTGTTGCTGGCTGTGAGCGTTACTGCGGAAAATATCCAGGATCATGCAGGGGCCCATCCCATAGTGGCTGACGGATTTGCCAAGTATCCGAGTATCCAAGCGCTGTACGTAGACAACGGTTACGCCGGGCAATGCGCGCAAACAATCTCGCAGCGTCATGATATTCAAGTCAAAGTTATCAGGCATCCGGCTAACAAAAACGTTGGACGTTGGGTGCACTCTGCGCAGTTGGAACTCTTTACCGTGCAGGCCGACTCGAATGGCTTTGTCCCACAAGCGAAACGCTGGGTCGTTGAGCGATCACACGCTTGGAATGACAGGGCGAGACGCCTTGCGGTTCATTACGATCGGCTACCACGAGTCGCCGAGGCGTGGGTATGGCTGGCTCAGGGCAGAATGCTGCTACGCAGATTGACTGCCTAGTTTTGTAAACACCCTCTTACGGCGGGTCACTTTTGAAAAGCCGGAATGCCGGCCCAGGCGAAAGTAACCAAAACGCTTCTGCCCCACCACTCGGTGCCTCGCCTAGGCTCGGCATCCATGCCGAGGTGCCCACTGCGCAACACCTTCGTTCAGCCATCGTGGTTAACGGGGCGCCCGAGATCAACGTCCACCGCGAGGCGGCCTGATAGCCGACCTGGTTCTGGGTGATCGCGTTTCTCCTGTGGGAGCGAGCTTGCTCGCGATAGCGGTGGATCAGCTTGCATCGATGTTGAATGTGCCGCCGTCATCGCGAGCAAGCTCGCTCCCACAGGGGATTGGCGCTGGGCATCAACTCTGGCAACACCCCGACGCCAGTTCCTTGAGGATCGGGCAATCCGGGCGGTGGTCGCCGTGGCAGTGCTCTACCAGGTCTTGCAGGGTGTCGCGCAGCTCGGCCAGCTCGCGGATTTTCTGGTTCAGTTCATCGATGTGCTGCCGGGCCAGGGCCTTGACGTCGGCGCTGGCGCGTTGGCGGTCTTGCCAGAGGGTCAGCAGTTTGCCGACCTCTTCCAGGGAAAACCCCAAGTCGCGGGAGCGCTTGATAAAGGCCAGAGTGTGCAGGTCATCGGCGCCGTAGATCCGATAGCCGCTGTCGGTACGATGGGCGGCCTTGAGCAGGCCGATGGATTCGTAATAGCGGATCATCTTCGCGCTCAGGCCGCTCTGGCGGGCCGCTTGGCCGATGTTCATCGCTTGTCCTCCAGCTGCTTGGGTGTCCAGAACTTCAACAGTAATGCATTGCTTACCACGCTGACGCTCGACAGCGCCATGGCCGCGCCGGCCAGCACCGGGTTGAGAAAACCGAACGCCGCCAGAGGGATGCCGATCAAGTTATAGACGAACGCCCAGAATAGGTTCTGGCGGATCTTGGCGTAGGTCTTGCGGCTGATGTCCAGCGCCGCCGGCACCAGTCGCGGATCGCCGCGCATGAGGGTGATGCCCGCGGCATGCATCGCCACGTCGGTGCCGCCGCCCATGGCAATGCCGATGTCGGCGGCGGCCAGGGCTGGGGCGTCGTTGATGCCGTCGCCCACCATCGCCACCACCGAATGGCGCTTCAATTGTTGGACGATGGCGGATTTATCCGCTGGCAATACCTCGGCATGGACATTGGAGATCCCCAGCGCCTGGGCCACCACCCGGGCGCTGCCTTGGTTGTCGCCGGTGAGTAAGTGGCTGGCGATGTGCTGTTCATTCAAGGCCTGTACCGCGGCGAGGGCACCGGGCTTGAGCGTGTCACCGAAGGCGAACAGGCCCAGCACCCGAGGCGGCGCGCCTTGTTCGATCAACCAGGACAACGTGCGGCCTTCGGTTTCCCAAGCCTGTGCCGACTCGGCCAGCGAACCGGGGGCCAGGCCCAGTTCGTCCAGCAGGCGTCGATTGCCCAGGGCCAGGCGGCGTCCGTCGAGGCTGCCGGCGATACCGCGTCCAGCCAGGGACTGGCTGTCGCTGACATCCGCCACCTCCAGGCCGCGCTCGGCGCAGGTGTCCAACACGGCTTTGGCGAGGGGGTGCTCACTGCCGCGTTGCAGGGCGCCGGCCATTTTCAGCAGTGCGTCTTCATCACCCTCCAAGGCCGTCATGTGGGCGATGCGCGGCGTGCCGGACGTCAGGGTGCCGGTCTTGTCGAACACGACGGTGTTGACTTCATGGGCGCGCTCCAGGGCCTCGGCATCCTTGATCAGAATCCCGTGGCGTGCGGCCACGCCGGTGCCGGCCATGATCGCCGTGGGCGTCGCCAGGCCCAGGGCGCAGGGGCAGGCGATCACCAGCACGGCGACGGCGTTGATCAGCGCGGTTTCCAGTGGCGCACCGTACAGCCACCAGCCGATCAACGTCGCCAGGGCCAGCAGCAGCACCACGGGTACGAACACCTGGCTGACTTTATCCACCAGCTTCTGGATCGGGGCCTTGGCGGCCTGAGCGTCTTCCACCAGACGGATGATGCGCGCCAGGACGGTTTCGGTACCCAGGGCCTGCGTGCGTACCAGCAGCCGGCCTTCGCCGTTGATGGCGCCGCCGGTGACTTTGTCGCCGGGCTGCTTGGGTACCGGCAGGCTTTCGCCGCTGATCAGCGCTTCATCGGCGTGGCTCTGGCCTTCCAGTACTTCGCCGTCCACCGGGAAGCGTTCGCCGGGCTTGACCAGGACCAGGTCATTCAAGCGCAGGGCGCTAATGGCAACATCCCGCTCCTGGCCATCGATCACCTGGATCGCCCGTTCCGGGCGCAAGGCTTCGAGGGCGCGGATGGCGCTGGCGGTTTGTCGCTTGGCACGGCTTTCCAGGTATTTGCCGAGCAGGACCAGGGCAATCACTACGGCCGAGGCTTCGAAATACAGGTGTGGCATGCTGCCAGGGCGGGCGATTGCCCATTCATAAACGCTCAAACCGTAGCCGGCGCTCGTGCCCAGGGCCACGAGCAGGTCCATGTTTCCGGCACCGGCCCGCACGGCCTTGAAGGCGGCGACGTAGAAACGCGCACCGAAGATGAATTGCACCGGCGTCGCCAGGGCGAACTGTGCCCAGGCCGGAAGCATCCAATGCACGCCGAACGGCTGCAGCAGCATCGGCAGCACCAGCGGCATGGCCAGCACAATCGCCAGCACCAATACCAGGCGTTCACGGTTCAGACGGTTGGCCTGCGTGTCAGCGGACTGTTCGGCTTGCCAGACAGTGGCGTCATAGCCGGCGCGCTTGACCGCATCGATCAGGGTTTGCGGACGCACCTGGCCGAGCAGTTCGAGGTGGGCCCGCTCATTGGCAAGGTTGACGCTGACCCTGTTCACACCGTCGACCTTGCCCAAAGCGCGTTCGACCCGGCCGACACAGGAGGCGCAGGTCATCCCGTCGATGTTCAGCTCCAGGGTTTGCACGGGGACGCTATAGCCAGCCTGTTCGACGGCCTGCATCAAGGCCGCAAGGCTGCCTTCGGGGGCCTGCACACGCGCCAGTTCAGTTGCCAGGTTCACACTGACGGCGCGGGTGCCGGTGACTTTGCTCAAGGCCCGCTCGACCCGCCCGGCGCAACTGGCGCAGGTCATGCCGGCGATCGGTAGATCGAACGTGGTGGATTCGGACATCGGTCAGGCTCCCTGTAGTGAATGACTACAGGATCAACCTTGCCATGCTGGCAAGGTCAAGCGCCAATCCAAAAAGCGCTGCCGATCCCTCATTGGGAAGCTGGCTTTGCTCCCACCGAGCTTGCCCACAGGGGCCAGCGGCGTGTCAGTAACCGAGCCCAGCCTGCTTGAGGTACATGCCTTGTTCATTCATGGCGATGCGGAACTTCAGAATGCCACCGGCCCTGAGCGTGATGTTCTGCGACCCTGGCGCGAGCATGCCCGGGTTGCACCCCGGCGCCTGTCCCGGGAGCAATTTCAGGCGCAAGGAAACCTGGCCCGGCGGCAGGTTGAACGAGGTGCTTTGCTCCTGGAACAGCCTGGCCGAGAGCTGATCCTGGATGTAGACGCCGATTTCGCAGTTGGTCGCCACTTCCAGGCGCTCGCGAGAAATGATCAGCACACCGTAGTCTTCGCCGACGGCCGATGCCTGGGGCGCGACCGCTGAAAAACCGAGCATGCAAAACAGGCTGAACGCTGACCAGCGCATGGCTGAACCTCCGGTGTTAAATCCTTGATGTGTGCAGCTTGGCTGAGCGCGATGCTGATTACCAGCCCGGCAGTTTCTGTCAGAACTTGACCTTGTCATGATGGTAAGCCTGAGACTGCTGACAACCTCAATCCCAAGGAGTTATCTCATGCAAACTTTCAATGTCCAGGGCATGTCCTGCGGTCACTGCGTCAAGGCCATCACCCAGGCTGTCCAGGCCAAGGACCCGGCGGCCGACGTGCGCGTCGACCTGGGCACCAGGACCGTCCAGGTCCAGAGTTCGCTGCCGGCCGATGCCGTGGTCGAGGCCATCAAGGAGGAAGGCTATGAGGCCAGTGTAGCCTGACATTTTTAATCGTTAGCGACCTATCGGAATGTTCAAGAGCGCCCGGCCCGGCTAGACTGTCGGGCTGTCGAACGACGCCTGAGCTGGACGCCCGATGAACCTTCGCACCATTCTGATTCTTGGCGCCTTGAGCGCTTTCGGTCCCTTGGCGATCGACTTCTACCTGCCTGCCTTTCCGGCGATGGCCACAACCTTCGGTACCGATGAAAAACACATCCAGTTGACCCTGGCGGCTTATTTCCTCGGCTTGTCCATCGGGCAACTGGCCTATGGGCCGGTGGCGGATCGGTTCGGACGGCGCATTCCGCTGTTGACCGGCGTCGGCCTGTTCACCCTGGCCTCCCTGGCCTGCGCCTTCGCGCCGAGCCTGGAATGGCTGATCGGTGCACGCTTCGTCCAGGCCCTGGGGGGATGCGCCGGGATGGTGATTTCCCGGGCGGTGGTCAGCGACAAATGCGACGCGGTGGGTTCGGCCAAGGTGTTTTCGCAGTTGATGCTGGTGATGGGCCTGGCGCCGATTCTCGCGCCGATGTTGGGCGGGTTGCTGGTGAACCTGCATGGCTGGCAGTCAATTTTCATTGCTCTGACGGTGTTCAGCGCATTGGCGTCGACGGCGGTGGCCTTGTGGCTGCCGGAAAGCTTGCCGGACTATGTGCCTCGGCAACCGTTGTCGGGGGCGTTGCGCCAATATGGCCGGTTATTGACCGACGCGGTTTTCCTCGGCCATGCGCTGACGGGGGGCATCGCTATCGCTGGGATGTTTGCCTACATCGCCGGTTCGCCTTTCGTCTTCATCAAGCTCTACGGTGTACCGACCGAACACTTCGGTTGGCTGTTCGGCACCAACGCGGCGGGCTTCATCCTGGTTGCCCAGGTCAACGCCCGGCTGCTGTCCAAGCGCGGGCCGGCGTTCCTGCTGAGCCGCGCGGTATGGGTCTACCTGGGCGCAGGGTTGAGCCTGCTGGCCGTCAGTTCATTGCAACCTGCGCAGTTGTGGCCGCTGCTGGTTCCGCTGTTTATCTGCATCGCCAGCCTGGGGTGCATCCTTCCCAACGCCTCGGCTTGCGCCATGAATGGGCAGGGCGCCCGGGCCGGTAGTGCTTCGGCGATGCTGGGATGCCTGCAGTTTTCGGTGGCCGCCGGGGCAGCCGCGTTGGTGGCGGCGCTGCATGACGGCACCGCCGTGCCAATGGCGCTGGTCATCAGCCTTTGCGGGCTGTTGGTGGTGGGCGCAGCGACGCTGACCCGTCGCTTGCAAAATGCCCGGGCGCTGGCCCAGGCCAGTCGCGAGGGTTGACTCAGCTGGCCGCGCGCTGCTGCTGTTCGGGGAAATGATGGGGCGCGAGGATACGCGTTTGCAGGGTGCTGGCGAAGGCTTGGGCTTCGGCCTCGGTACGGAAGGTGACGACGTGCTGGTCAAGGCGCACTTGCCATTGGGATTTTGCCACTTCTTTTATCAGGATCTTCATTGCTGACCTCCTCACGAAAAGATTGCGTTGCAAAGGCCTCGAGTGTAGACCCGAATGCGATCGCAATTGTGACAAGGATCAACTCTCGGACTGACGGTGCACTCCCAAGTTAATGCAACACCTGTGGCGAGGGAGCTGGCTCCCGCTGGTTTCTGTAGGCGCTGGCGAAGCCTGCGATCTTTTGAGCTTCTGCCTGGGATTCAATTGGCGGTGGAAAGATCGCAGTCTCGTTGCTCTCGCCAGCTCCTACAGCGCTCAGCGGGGTTGATGTGCCGTCAGAAGCCCGCGAGCACAATCTTGCCCTTGGACTTGCCGCTTTCCAGCAAGGCATGCGCCCGGCGCAGGTTCTCGGCGTTGATGGTGCCGAAATGCTCGCCAACCGTGGTCTTCAGCGTGCCGGCGTCGATCAGGGCGGCCACCCGGTTGAGCAGCTTGTGCTGTTCAAGCATGTCGGCCGTCTCGAACAGCGAGCGGGTGTACATGAATTCCCAATGCAACGACAGGCTCTTGCGCTTGAGCTTGGTCACGTCCAGCGCCTTGGGATCGTCGATCAGCGCCAATTTGCCCTGAGGCGCGAGGGCTTCGACCAGTTGGTCCAGGTGCTGGTCGGTCTGGGTCAGGCTGGCGACGTGAGTCACCTGGGGCTGGCCCGCTTCTTTCAACACTTCGCTCAATGGCTGGCTGTGGTCGATCACCCGGTCGGCACCCAGACTGTGCACCCAATCCTGGGTCAGCGCACGGGACGCGGTGCCAATCACCTTCAGCCCGGTGAGTTGGCTGGCCAGTTGCGTCAGGATCGAACCCACGCCTCCCGCAGCGCCGACGATCAACAGGCTTTGGCCCAGATCGTCCTGGCCTTCCTGGATTTGCAGGCGCTCGAACAACAACTCCCAGGCGGTAATGGCCGTCAGCGGTAACGCTGCTGCTTCGGCGAAACCAAGGGTCTTGGGCATGTGGCCGACGATGCGCTCATCCACCACGTGCCGCTCGCTGTTGCCGCCGGCGCGGGCGATGGAGCCAGCATAGAACACCTTGTCCCCGGCCTTGAACAGCGTGACTTCGCTGCCCACCGCCTTGACCACGCCGGCTACGTCCCAGCCCAGAATCTTGGCTGCGCCGTCTTCGGGCTGGACGTTCTGGCGGACCTTGGTGTCCACCGGGTTGACCGAAATAGCCTTGACCTCCACCAGCAGGTCCCTGGGGTCGGCGACCGGCTCCTGGAGCTCGATGTCCTGGAGCGATTGCGGGTCGGTGATGGGCAGCGAGTGGTAGTAGGCGATGGCTTTCATGGAGCGGTTCCGTGAGGTGAGTTCGATGAAGGCCATGTTTAGCTATTTATCGTCGAGATAAAACCGGCTAAAAGAACAGGCTCTTTCAACAGTTTTTTGATAATGGGGTCGTCATGCTTCGCTTCGATGACTTGCAGTTGTTTGTCCGGGCGGCGGACCTGGGCAGTCTCTCGGCTGCAGCCAGGGTCATGGACCTGTCGGCGGCGGTGGCCAGTGCCGCGTTGAAACGGATCGAGCAGCACCTTGGCGCGCGGCTGTTGGCCCGTTCTACCCGTAGCCTGCGCCTGACGGCCGAAGGAGAGGGCTTTCTCGAATATGCCCGTGCCGCATTGAGCAGCCTTGACGAAGGCCGGCGGTTGTTAACCAGCGGCCAGGATCAGGTCAGTGGGGTGTTGCAGTTGTCCGCACCGTCGGACTTGGGGCGCAACCTGCTGCTGCCCTGGTTGGATGCGTTCCAGCGTGAGCACCCCGGGCTGACGGTGCGGCTGTTGCTGGGTGATCGCATGGCCGACCTGTTCAAGCCGCCGGTGGACATCGCTTTGCGTTATGGCGATCCGGAAGATTCGAGCCTGGTCGCCCTGCCCATTGCCGCGGATAACCGCCGGGTGTTGTGCGCATCGCCGGACTATCTGGCTCGCCAGGGTGAACCCTATCAGCTGGAACAGTTGGCCCAGCACAACTGCCTGTTATACATGCTTGGCAGCCGGGTCCATGACCGATGGGGGTTTCATGACGGTAAACGGGAAGTGAGCCTCACCGTCAGTGGTGACCGTTTCAGTGACGACGCCGATGTGGTGCGGCGCTGGGCGGTGGCGGGTGCCGGGATTGCCTATAAATCGTGGCTGGATGTGTCCACCGACGTGCTGGCCGGGCGCTTGAAAATCCTCTTGCCGCACCTGCAATGCGAACGCGCGCCCCTCAATCTGCTGTGTGCCCATCGGGCGCAATTGAGCAAACCCATCAACCTTTTGCGGGACATGCTCCAGGCCCGCTGCGGTGAATTGACGGCTCGATTTCCACTCTCGACGGGGGGCGGTCATTAGTCGCGGGCAAATAGAGACTTTTCCCTCACGAACAATCGCCTCTAAAGGTTTCCGGAGGACAGGAAAGCTCGACCGCCCCGCTTATACTAGCGGCCGCCTGCGCCAGAGCAGTAGACGAATGATTCAACAGGGAGTGAATACATGGAACATGCACCTTGCATCAGCCAGATCGCCACGTTGCTGGCTGACCCCAAGCGCAGCGCAATGATGTGGGCCTTGATGGACGGTACGGCCCGCCAGGCTGAGGAGTTGGCGTTGCTCGCCGGGTTGTCACCGTCCTCGGCCAACGCGCATCTGGGGCGCCTGTCCGCTGGCGGCCTGTTGAAAGTCGAAGTCCGGGGCCGCAAGCGGTTTTTCCGCCTGGCGGCACCTGAAATCGGCGCTGCCGTCGAAGCGCTGGCCAGCGCGACGCTGGTCAGTACGCCGCGACAGATTCCGGACGTCTTCAAGCACCGAGTCATGCCGAGCAGGGCGCCGTCGGCTCCCGCTTCGTTGATGCGGGCCAGGCTTTGCGACGATCACCTAGGGGGCACCCTGGCGGCGGACCTGTATCAGCGCCTGCTGGACGCCGGGTGGATCGAGCAGTTCGAACAGCGGGTGATCGTCACCCACAAAGGCGCCAATCAACTGGCCGGACGTGGCCTGTTCATCCAGGCCCTGGCCCATCGCAACACCCGCATCGCCTGTGCCTGCCCGGACTGGAGCGAGCGTCGTCCGCACCTGGGGGGCGCGCTGGGGGCGGCCTTGCTGCAACTGTTCATGCAGTCAGGATGGCTGAGCTTGCCCAACGATTCGCGAGCCCTGCAGGTGACGACGCTCGGTCAGCAGGGAATCCACCGGTTCGCCCGGCAGGACACGGTGGAGATGGCGATTTAGGGAACGCTACAGATGCGTCGCTCAGGGCTGTCGGCAGGTCGTATTCAGCAATAGCCACCGGTGAGGTTCGCGCACACTCGGTCCGGGGAATTATCGGATTGGGGAGGCAGCATGGACATTCACGGCTATAGCGCGGCGCAACGATTGGAACGGTTACCCATTAGCGGTTACCACCGGGTCATCTTCATCATCATCGCCCTGGCGTTTTTCTTCGACTCCATGGACCTGGCGATGATGACGTTCCTGTTGGGGTCGATCAAAGCCGAGTTCGGTCTGAGCACCGCCCAGGCCGGTTTGCTCGCCAGCTCCAGCTTCTTCGGCATGGTGCTGGGGGCGTCGCTGTCGGGCATGTTGGCCGATCGTTTCGGGCGCAAACCGGTGTTCCAGTGGAGCATCGTGTTGTGGGGCATTGCCAGCTACTTGTGTTCCACGGCCCAGGACATCGAGACCTTGACGCTGTTTCGTATCTTGCTCGGCATCGGCATGGGCATGGAGTTTCCGATTGCCCAGTCGATGCTTTCGGAACTGATCCCGGCCAAGCGTCGGGGCCGCTACATCGCCTTGATGGATGGCTTCTGGCCGCTGGGTTTTGTGGCGGCGGGGGTGCTGTCGTATTTCCTGCTGCCGCTGGTCGGCTGGCGCGACATCTTTCTGGTGCTGGCGGTGCCGGCGGTGTTTGTCCTGGCGATTCGTTTCTTCATTCCCGAGTCGCCGCGCTGGCTGGAGCAGGCCGGTCGGGGGGACGAAGCGAACGCGGTGCTTACGCGAATCGAAGACAAGGTCCGGGCCTCGCTGGGGCATCAGAACCTGCCGGAACCGATCCGCCTGCCAAGGGTCGAGAGCACGCCGGGCAATTTCTTTTCGGCCCTGGCGCAGATCTGGTCACCGCTGTATCGCCAGCGCACGATGATGATCTGGAGCGTCTGGTTCTTTGCCTTGCTCGGCTTCTACGGCCTGAC
This sequence comes from Pseudomonas sp. RL_5y_Pfl2_73, assembly GCF_963970515.1. Classification (NCBI taxonomy): domain Bacteria; kingdom Pseudomonadati; phylum Pseudomonadota; class Gammaproteobacteria; order Pseudomonadales; family Pseudomonadaceae; genus Pseudomonas; species Pseudomonas sp. RL_5y_Pfl2_73. Next base: position 250,326 of record NZ_CAXAPD010000006.1, read on the forward strand.
CTCCTGGCTCAGCGCGTTGTTGCAGCAGTCGGGGTTCGCGGTGACCCAGTCGGTGTATTACACCGTGCTGATTTCCCTAGGCGGGATTCCCGGTTTCTTGATGGCGGCCTGGTTGGTGGAACGCTGGGGGCGCAAACCGGTGTGCGTCATCACATTGCTGGGCGGCGGGGCGATGGCGTTCCTGTATGGGCAGAGCGCGGTGTTTGGCGGCAACGTCGGCCTGTTGATCGGCACCGGGTTGCTGATGCAGTTTTTCCTGTTCGGCATGTGGGCAGTGCTCTACACCTACACGCCGGAGCTGTACCCTACTTCGGCCCGGGCCACGGGCTCTGGCTTTGCTTCGGCGGTCGGTCGCGTCGGTTCGCTGCTCGGCCCGCTGGTGACCGGGCTGGTGTTTCCCATCACCGGCCAGGGTGGCGTATTCGCCTTGGGCGCGCTGTGCTTCGCCGTTGCAGCGGGGGTGGTCTGGTTGTTCGGGATGGAGACGCGGGGCAAGACGTTGGAAGAGTTGAGCGAAGCGATAGTCGCCGATTAACACCATCGCCCTTGTGGGAGCGAGCCTGCTCGCGATAGCGGTCTGACATTCAACATCTATGTTGACTGACACTCCGCCTTCGCGAGCAGGCTCGTTCCCACAATTGGATCTGCGTCCAACCGTGGATTTGCAAGCGATCAAAAAACTGAGGGCGCGAGCTCCCTCAGGGTTGATTGTCAGGCTTAAGGTTTTACCAGCCGCGCATCCAGGCTGTTCTGGGCCAGGCGCTTGGCCTGGTCTTGGGTCATGCCCAGGTGGGTGTACAGCGCGTGGAAGTTCTCGGTGACGTAGCCGCCGAAGTACGCCGGGTCATCGGAGTTCACCGTCACCTTCACGCCGCGTTCGAGCATGTCGAGGATGTTGTGTTGTGACATGTCGTCGAACACGCGCAGCTTGGTGTTGGACAGCGGGCACACGGTCAACGGAATCTGCTCCTCGATGATTCGCTGCATCAGCCGCTCATCTTCGATGGCTCGCACGCCATGGTCGATGCGCTGGATCTTCAGCAGGTCCAGGGCTTCCCAGATGTACTCGGGCGGGCCTTCTTCGCCGGCGTGGGCGACGGTCAGGAAGCCTTCGTTGCGCGCCCGGTCGAATACGCGCTGGAACTTGCTCGGTGGATGGCCCATTTCCGAACTGTCCAGGCCCACGGCCACGAAGGCCTCGCGGAACGGCAGCGCCTGGTCGAGGGTTTTCTCGGCTTGTTCTTCGCTCAGGTGGCGCAGGAAACTCAGGATCAGGCCGCTGGTGATGCCCAGTTGCTGCTCACCGTCCTTGAGGGCGGCGGCGATGCCGTTGAGCACGACTTCGAACGGGATACCACGGTCGGTGTGGGTCTGCGGGTCGAAGAACGGTTCGGTGTGGATCACGTTCTGCGCCTTGCAACGCAACAGGTAGGCCCAGGTCAGGTCGTAGAAATCCTGGGAGGTGCGCAGCACATCGGCGCCCTGGTAATACAAGTCGAGGAATTCCTGCAGATTGTTGAAGGCATAGGCCTTGCGCAGGGTGTCGACGTCGCTCCAGGGCAGGGCGATCTTGTTGCGTTCGGCCAGGGCGAACAGCAGCTCGGGCTCCAGCGAGCCTTCCAGGTGCAGGTGCAGTTCAGCCTTGGGCAGGGCGTTCAGCCAGTCGTACATGGTCTTTTCTCATCAGCGAATCGATGGCGGGCATTCTACAGGCGCTGGCCGTCCTGTCGGGTAAAACCTGACCGGCTGATCCACTACACGGCGAGCGACTCACGCCGGTAAGCATAGGTGTCAGCGAAGCGCGACAGCAGGAATTCGGCGCAGGTAGTCGTTGGGTACTTTGGCGGGTGGGCATCATCCTGGCAACCGGGCAGGCATTGGATCAACGTGTCGGGGTGCGGCTCGGCAAAGAACGGCATCGAATACCGGTCCACCCCCTGTGGGCTGATGACCCGATGCGGCGTGGACAGGTAACGGTCGTTGCTCCAGCGCGCCATCATGTCGCCGAGGTTGACCACGAAGGTGCCGTCGATGGGCGGCGCGTCGATCCACTGGCCGTCGACGTTGCGCACTTGCAGGCCGCCGGCGGCGTCTTGGTAGAGCAGGGTGATGCAACCGTAGTCGGTATGGGCGCCGGCACCTTGTTGCTCGGCGCAACCGCCGGTGTCGCGGGGCGGGTAATGGATCAGGCGCAGTACGCTGACCGGTTCGTTGAAGCGCGTGTCGAAAAAGCCGCGTTCGATACCCAGGGCCAGGGTCATGGCCCGCAGCAGGGTTTGCGCAAGTGCCTGCATGTCGCGGTAATGCTGCTCCATCAAGCTTTCCCAGCCAATCAGGTCCGGGTGGCGGTTGGGGCCGCGCAGGGGTTTTTCCGCCAGTACGTCGGGGTGATCGGCTGGCAAGTGCAGGCCCATGTCGAAGGTTTCCTTCAGGTCGCTGGGCTTGCTCGGGTCCAGTTGTTCGGTGGCGACGGCGCCATAACCACGATGGTGGCGGGTCTGGGTGATGTCGATCTTGAGTTTTTCTTCGACGGGCAGGGCGAAGAAGCGTTGGGCGCTGTCCAGTACCTCGGCGATGCGCGCCGGGCTGATGGGATGGCCCTTGATGTAGAAAAAGCCCCATTGGCGGCAGGCACGGTCGATCTGCTCGGCGACGGTTTGCCAGGCGCCAGGCTTCTCGCCGTAGAGCGGGCTTATGTCGATGATGGGAAGGCTGTTCATGCTGCTTTCCTGACTTAAAAATGGAGATCCCTGTGGGAGCGGGCTTGCTCGCGAAGGTGATTTGTCTGTCGACATCAATGTTGAATGTCAGTGCGCTATCGCGAGCAGGCTCGCTCCCACAGGGTTTTGTGTTGATCGCCAGTTACTTGGGAATCTCAGCCTTCATGCCTTCGACGTAGTAATTCATCGACGCCAGCTCCGCGTTGGTGGCGCTCACGCCCGCCGGGATTTTCTCGACGCCGGCCTGGTCTTTGATCGGGCCGGTGAACGGATGGAAGGCGCCGCTCTTAATGTCAGCGATGATCTGCTTGGCCTCGCCCTTGACCGCTGCCGGCACCAGGTCGCTGATCGGCAGTTTCACCGTGCCTTCCTTCAGGCCACCCCAGTAGTCCTGGGATTTCCAGTTGTGGTCGATCACGCTTTGGGTCGCCTGGATGTAATGCGGGCCCCAGTCATTGACGATGGACGTCAGCACCGCCTTGGGACCGAAGTGAGCCATGTCCGAAGCGTAGCCCACCGCATAGACGCCGCGTCGCTCGGCAGCCTGGATCGGCGCTGGGCTGTCAGTGTGCTGGAACACCACGTCCACGCCCTGGTCGATCAGCGCGTTGGCGGCGTCGGCTTCCTTGCCCGGGTCGAACCAGGAGTTGACCCACACCACTTTGATCTCGGTACCGGGGTTGTACTTGTTCAGGGCCAGTTGGATGGCGTTGATGTCGCGGATGACTTCCGGGATTGGGAAGGAGGCGACATAACCGATCTTTTTGGTCTTGGTCATCTTGGCCGCGAGGAAGCCACCGACGTAGCGACCCTCGTAGGTGCGAGCCAGGTACGTGCCCAGGTTCTTGTCCTGCTTATAGCCAGTGGCGTGTTCGAAGGTCACCTTTGGAAACTGCTTGGCGACTTTCAGTGTCGGGTTCATGTAGCCGAAGGAGGTGGTGAAGATCAGGTCGTATTTGTCTTTGGCCATGTTGCGGATCACCCGCTCCGCGTCGGCACCCTCCGGCACGTTTTCCACGTAGTTGGTGGTGATCTGCTCGCCGAATTTCGCCGCCAGCTCCTTGCGCCCTTGTTCATGCTGATAGGTCCAGCCGTGGTCGCCGATCGGGCCGATGTAGACGAAGCCGACCTTCAGCGGGGCGGCGGCACCGGCATTCAGGCCGGCGCCCAGGCCGACGGCGGCGACGACGGCGCAAAGCAACTTCTTCAAGGGGCGTTTGTGCATGAACTCGAACTCCATTTTGTTGTGAGGTTGGCTGTGCAGCATCAATGCAAAATGCTGACCAATAAGACAACAAATGGCTAACACTTTGATGCAGCCATCGCGGGCAAGCCTTGCTCCCACAACTGCAAGGCCAAACCGCGTGAAATCAGGCCTTGCCCCGACAGATGGGCAGCCCAACCTCATGGGCAGGCAAGCTTGCTTCACCAGTGCGATGCAATACCTGTGGGAGCAAGGCTGCCCACGATGAGGCCCTTGAGAACAATAAAGGTGCACCTGCCTCCCACTCGCCACCCCCTGGTGCATCACACCGAACGAAACGTTCACCGCCTCCTATAGTCAGTAACTCATGACCCCGCCCACGGTGACAGGTCCGCGATGCTCACATTGCTCAAGCAAGAAACACTGCTGTTGCTGGCGCTGATCGCCGCGTGTATCGCCTATCCGCTGGAGCACTGGCTGCTAGGCAGCGGGCAGGTGGTGGCGTTGACCAGCGGCCTGGTCCTGATCGGTTTCATCGTCGCGGCGTCCATACGCGTGGCCCATCACGCCGAACGGCTGGCGGAAAAGGTCGGTGATCCTTACGGCACGATGATCCTGACGCTGTCGGCGGTGCTGGTGGAGGTGGTGATCCTGGCGATCATGATGAGCAACGAGGCGTCGTCGACGTTGGTTCGGGACACGATCTACTCGGCGGTGATGCTCGACATCAATGGCATCCTCGGGCTTGCGGCGCTGATGGGCGGGATCAAGCATGGCGAGCAAGCTTATAACGACGATTCGGCGCGCACCTACAGCGTGATGATCCTCACCGCCATGGGGGTATCGATGGTGGTTCCGGAGTTCATTCCCCGCGAGAGCTGGAAAATCTATTCGGCCTTTACCATCGGCGCGATGATCGTGCTGTACACCTTGTTCCTGCGCATGCAGGTCGGGCCTCATAGTTACTTCTTCAGCTACAGCTATCCGGAAAAACGCCGCAAGAAAGAGCCGTTGGAAAATGAACCGGAACCCATCAGCCTGACGCTTTCCATCGGCGCGCTGGTGTTTGGCGTGGTGGTGATCGGCGCCCTGGCCGAAGTCATGTCCAAGGCCCTCGACCTGGGGTTGGAAGGCTCGGGTGCGCCGCCGGTGGTTACGGCGATCCTGGTGGCCGCCATCTCCGCCGCCCCGGAAATTCTCACCGCCCTGCGCGCGGCCCTCGCCAATCGCATGCAGTCGGTGGTGAACATCGCATTGGGGGCTTCGCTGTCCACCGTGATCCTGACCGTGCCCGCGATGGAGGCCATGGCCCTCTACACCGGCCAGCCATTCGAGATGGCAATGACCCCGGTGCAGACGGTGATGATCTTCATCACCCTGATCGTCAGTGCGATCAACCTCAACGATGGTGAAACCAATGCCATCGAAGGCATGACCCATTTTGTGTTGTTTGCGACGTTCATCATGTTGTCCCTGCTGGGCCTCTAGAAGAGCGTCGCGGGCAGCCTTGCTCCCACAGTGAAGGGTGGGTGTTTATGAGGGCAGCCTCGCCGCGAGAGCTGTGGGAGCAAGGCTTGCCCGCGATGGCGTTGGGTCAGGTGCCGGCGATCAATTCGCGCGCCGCCTGGCGGTGGTCAGCAATTAAACCCTTCAAGTCCAACCCCTCGACCTGCCCGTCGATGACCCGCCATTGCCCACCGATCATCACCCGATCCGCCCGATCCGCGCCGCACAACAGCAGCGCCGAGACCGGGTCGTGGCTGCCGGAAAAGCGCAGCTCATCGAGCTTGAACAGTGCCAGGTCGGCTTGCTTGCCCACCGCCAACTCACCGATGTCGCTGCGGCCGAGCAGTTGCGCCGACCCCCGGGTCGCCCAGCCCAGGACGCGCTCCGGCGTGATCGCTTGCGCGCCGTAGCGCAGGCGTTGGATGTACAGCGCCTGGCGGGTTTCGAGGATCATGTTCGAGGCATCGTTGGACGCCGAGCCGTCTACCCCCAGGCCTACGGGGGCGCCGGCGGCGGTCAGGTCCAGGGTCGGGCAAATGCCCGAGGCCAGGCGCATGTTCGAACTTGGGCAGTGACAGATGCCGGTGCCGGCAGCGCCGAGACGGGCGATTTCATCCGGGTTGAAATGAATGCCGTGGGCCAGCCAGGTGCGCGGGCCAAGCCAGCCGACGCTGTCCAGGTAATCCACGGTGCGCAGACCAAAGCGTTGCAGGCAAAACGCTTCTTCATCGAGTGTTTCGGCCAGGTGCGTGTGCAGGCGTACATCGAGCTTCTCCGCCAGCTCGGCGCTGGCGCTCATGATCTGGGGCGTGACCGAGAACGGTGAGCAAGGCGCCAGGGCAATCTGGATCTGCGCGCCCTCGCCGCGCTCGTGGTATTGGCTTATCAAGCGCTGGCTGTCGTCGAGAATCACCTGGCCCTGCTGCACGGTCTGCTGTGGCGGCAAGCCACCGTCGGCTTCGCCCAGGCTCATGGAGCCGCGGGTCAACATCGCGCGCATACCCAGTTCACGGACACTCTGCACCTGCACGTCGATGGCATTTTCCAGGCCTTCTGGAAACAGGTAATGGTGGTCGGCCGCGGTGGTGCAGCCTGACAGCAGCAACTCGGCCAAGGCCACTTTGCTGGCCAGCGCGAGTTTTTCCGGGGTCAGTCGCGCCCACACTGGGTAGAGGGTCTTCAGCCAGGGGAACAACGGCTGGTTCACCACCGGCGCCCAGGCACGGGTCAGGGTCTGGTAGAAGTGATGATGGGTGTTGATCAACCCAGGCAGGATCACATGTTCGCGCGCGTCGAAAATGTGGTCACAAGGCTGGGCGGGTTGCTGGCCGGCACTCAGCCGTTCGACGATCACACCGTCCTGCAGGACGAGGCCGCCACGGGCATCAAGGTCGTTGGCCGTGAAAATGGCGAGGGGATTTTTTAACCAGGTACGGGTCGCAGGCATGGTGGCCGGCTCCTCTGAAAGTGGGTTCAGGTTAGCCAGCTCAGTGATGCCCTGTCTGCTGATCCAGGGTCGCCTTAGGGGCGAGGGTCGGAGTTTACTCAGGTTGCCGGACACATTTCCAGTATCAGACTGAGATCCAAATGTGGGAGCGAGCCTGCTCGCGATGCGGTGGATCAGCCACTATAAATACTGAATGTGAGTCTGCTATCGCGAGCAGGCTCGCTCCCACAAGGGAATGGCGGTGTTTACCAGGGAATCGTCTCGCCCCGATAGTTGACGAAGTGATGCCCACCCTTGCCGGCGAAGGCATTCACTTGGTCGATCAGCCCGCGGGTGCTGGTCTCGACATCGATGTCCGCTCCTTCACCACCCATGTCGGTCTTCACCCAACCGGGGTGCAGCGACAGCACTGTCGGCGCTTGCTCACCCAGTTGGCTGACAAAGCTATTGGTCATGGAGTTGAGCGCCGCCTTGCTGGCCTTGTACAGCGCCAGTTCCGGCGCATCGGGCATGGTCACGCTGCCCAGCACCGAACTCATGAACGCCAGTACGCCGCTGCCGTCGCGGATCTGGCCGACAAAGCGTTGGGCCAGGTTGATCGGGGCCACGGCGTTGGTGAAGAACAACTGGCCGACTTCGGCCAGCGTCGCGCCACCCGGGTTCTGGTTTTCCGGGCCCTTGACGCCAGCATTGACGAACAGCAGGTCGAAGGTATCGCCCTTGAGCTGTTGGCTCAGGGCGATGACCGCTTGCTGGTCGTCCATGTCGAGTTTTTCGATCCGCACCGGGCCCAGCGCCTTCAAAGCCTCTGCGTTCTGCGGGTTGCGCACGGTGGCGGTCACGTTCCAGCCATCGCTGAGCAGCGTCTTCACCAGACCAAGGCCCAGGCCCCGAGAGGCGCCGATGATCAATGCGTTTCTTGCCGAATTCATGAGGGGCATCCTTGAAAGAAAAAGGTCATGGATTTAATGGACAGCGTTGCCCGAGCCGTTGTTTCAGCTCGTGACGCAACGCATCGAGTTCGGTCATGCGGGTTTCGATCAGGTTCAGTTTGTCTTGTAGCAATTGCGTCACGGCGCAGTCCGGGTCGGGGGCGTTCCACAGGGCGGCGACGCTGGCGCCAATCTCGCCCAGGGTAAAGCCCAGGCGCTGAGCTGTCTTGATATAGAGCACCAGTTGGACCACGTCGGCGGGGTAGTCGCGATAGCCATTGGCGCTGCGCGTCGCTGCGATCAGGCCACGTTGCTCGTAGAAGCGCAGCGTGTCTCGACTGACGGCACAGGCCTGGGCTAATTCACCGATGCGCATTGTGGAACTCCAGAGGACTTGACCTTGGAGCATACCCCAGGCTTTAGCTTCTTTGCTCCCCGATTATCTGGAGCAAGGTGTATGTGGACTTCAATGCAATATCGCCGGGTGGTGCTTGGCAGCGCCTGGTATGACCTGATCGTGTCGGCAGCGCTGGCCACGCCGTGGAGCTTTGCGGCGCTGCATGGCATGTTGGTGAGCATGACTCAGCTATTCGACCTGCCTGGAGAGTTGCCGCCGTTTGCACCGGCGCATGTGCTGATGGTGAATCTGCTGGGCTCGATTGTCTGTGTGTGGTCGGTGCTGCGGATTCGGGATCCGCAGCCGCTGTATGGGCGTTATGACGCGGCGGGGCGGTTTTTGTTTGCGACCTGGCAGTTGTATGCGCTGCTTCATGGGGCCAGTGCGGTGTTGTGGGTTTTCCTGTTTTTCGAGGTGGTGTGGGGCTTGGTTCAGGTGTTGCCTGTTCGGGACTCATCGCGGGCAAGCCTTGCTCCCACAGGTCACTGAAAGTCTGTGGCGTTCATGCAAAACGGTGGGAGCAAGGCTTGCCCGCGATAGGCGCGCCGTGGTCTATCTCAATGCCCTGCTTGCCAAGGCTGCCCCAGCGACACCGGCGCATACAGCCGGGTGCGCACGGCGTCCCGGGACAACAGCACCAGCACCACAATGGTCGCGGCATACGGCAGCATCGCCAGCAAACTCGATGGAATCGCCAGGCCCAACCCCTGGGCTACCAGGTGCAGGATGCTGGCGAGGCCGAACAGGTAGGCGCCCAGCAGCAGGCGCCACACCCGCCAACTGGCGAACACCACCAGCGCCAGGGCAATCCAGCCGCGCCCGGCGCTCATGTTCTCGGCCCACATCGGCGTGTAGGCCAGCGACAGATACGCGCCGGCCAAGCCGGCCATGGCGCCGCCAAACAGTACCGCCAGGGTCCGCACCCGCAACACCGGCAGGCCCATGGCGCTGGCGGCATCGGGGTTCTCGCCAACGGCCTGGATGATCAACCCGGCGCGGCTTTTCATGATCGTCCACGCCACCAGTGCAAAAAGCGCGAAGGACAGGTAAACCAGCAGATCCTGGGCAAACAGCATCCGCCCGATCAACGGGATGTCACTCAGGTAGGGAATGGCCAGCGGCTCGAAGCCCGCCAGCGGTTTGCCGACCCAGGCCGCCCCGACGAAGCTCGACAGGCCCACTCCAAAAATCGTCAACGCCAGCCCGGTGGCGACCTGATTGGCGTTGAACGCCAGCGACACCAGCGCGAACAAGGCCGATAACAGCATCCCGGCGGCCATCGCCAGCAGCACGCCGAGCCAGAGGTTGCCACTGTTGAACGCGACGATAAAACCGATCACCGCGCCGAACAGCATCATGCCTTCCTGGCCCAGGTTGAGGACGCCGCTTTTTTCGCAGACCAATTCACCCAGGGCCACCAGCAGCAACGGCGTACCGCAACGGACCATGGCGTAAAAAACATTGCTCAACAGGTCGATATCCATCACAGCGCTCCTGCCTGTACGGGGGTGGTCCGGGTGCGCCGGGCCCAGCGCAGGTTCAGGCGCGGCCGGTACAGAATCAGCACGTCGCAGGCCAACAGGAAAAACAGCATCATCCCCTGGAACAGTTGGGTGATTGCCTGGGGAAGGTTCAGCGACATCTGCGCGCTTTCGCCGCCGATGTACAGCAATGCCATCAACAGGCTGGCAAACAGAATGCCAATGGGATTGAGGCGACCCAGGAACGCCACGGTAATTGCTGCATAGCCGTAGCCCGGCGACACCTGCGGCACCAGTTGGCCGATCGGCCCGGTCACTTCGCAGACGCCGGCCAGCCCGGCCAGTGCCCCACTGATCAACAACGCCAGCCACACCAACGGTTTCTGGCGAAAACCGGCGAAACCGGCGGCGCGGGCGTCGAGGCCCAGCACCTTGATCTGAAAGCCGACGAAGCTTTTCTGCAGCAACACCCACACCGCCACCAGCGCCAGTAGAGCGAAATACAGCCCGGCATGGACCCGGCCATCCTCCAGCAGCAACGGCAGACGACTGGCCTCGCCGAACATCGCCGACTCCGGGAAGTTGAACCCCGCCGGGTCTTTCAACGGCCCGTGAACGCAAAACAGCAGCAGGTTCAGGGCGATGTAGTTGAGCATGATGCTGGTGAGGATCTCATTGGCATTGAAGTGCGTGCGCAGCCACGCCGTAAGCCCGGCCCAGGCGGCACCGGCCAGGGTGCCGGTCAGCAGGATCAGCACCAGTGCCCAGCGGCTGTGCATGTCGATGATGTTCACCGCCAAGGCACTGCCAGCCAGGGCGCCCAGCAGCAGTTGGCCTTCAGCGCCGATGTTCCAAATGCGCGCCTGATAGGCCACTGCCAGGCCGAGGGCACACAGCAGGATCGGCAAGGTCTTGACCAGCCACTCGGACACGCCGTACAGATCGCTGATCGGGGCGATCAACAAGGTGTACAGCGTTTGTAGCGGGTCGTGCCCCAAGGCGATAAACAGCAGCGAGCCACAAGTCAGGGTCAGCACGGCGGCCAGTAGCGGCGAGCACCAGAGCATCAGGCGCGATTGCTGGCCGCGAGGTTCGAGAGAGAGCAGCATGTAGAACTCCGTTTAAACCGGCGCGGGGCCTGGGGATTGAGGGGCGTCGAACTGGCCGGCCATCCAGCCGCCGACGTCGCTGAGCCGGGTCTCGACGGTGGGCCTCAAGGCCGACAGACGCCCGCCGCACAAGGCGCCGAGGCGGTCGCTGATCTGGAACAGTTCGTCGAGGTCTTCGGAGATCACCAGAATTGCCGCGCCTGCATCGCGCAGGGCAATCAGGGCACGATGGATGGTCGCCGCCGCGCCGACGTCCACCCCCCAGGTTGGGTGAGCGGCCACCAGCAGCTTCGGCTGTTGCAGGATTTCCCGGCCGAGAATGAATTTCTGCAAGTTGCCCCCCGAAAGGCTGCGTGCCGGAGTTTTGGTGTCGGGTGTCTTCACGCCAAAGCGCCGGATGATCGCCTCGGCCAAGTGTTCAACCTTGCGGCGTCGAATCAGCCCATGGCTGACCAGGCCCTGTTGGAAGGCACTGAGCAGAGCGTTATCTGCCAGGCTCAATTGCGGCACGGCGCCATGGCCCAGGCGCTCGGCGGGGACAAATGCCAGCCCGAGCCGGCGACGGGCGTCGGGGCGCAGGTGCGCGACGGGTTGCCCGTCGAATCGGATTGTTTCGCCTTGCTGGCGGAGAAGCTGAGTTTCTCCGCTGAGCAACGCCAGCCATTCGTCCTGACCATTGCCCGCCACCCCGGCGATGCCGACGATTTCGCCGCCGCAGACTTCAAGGTCAATGTCACGCAACGAGCAGCCGAACGGGTCCGGGTTGTGCCATGACAGCTTGTTGATTTGCAGAAAGGCTTTGTCTGCGCAGACCTTGGGGTAGTCCGTGATCAGTCCGGCTGCGTCGCCAACCATCAGTTGCGCCAGCTCTCGGTCCGAGCAGCGCGCCGGGGTGCAATGCCCCGACACCCGTCCGCCGCGCAGCACCGTGGCGCTGTGGCACAACGCTCGCACTTCCCCGAGCTTGTGGCTGATAAACAAGATGCTGCAGCCCTCGCTCGCCAGGCGGCGCAGGGTCACGAACAGTTCTTCGGCTTCCGCGGGGGTGAGCACCGAGGTCGGTTCATCGAGAATCAGCAGGCGAATGTCCTGCATCAGGCAGCGAATGATCTCCACCCGCTGCCGCTCGCCAATCGACAGGCTGTGGACCCGCCGCTGCGGCTCCAGCGCCATGCCGTAGCGCCGGGAAACCTCGCGGATCCGGGGTTCCAGCTGCGCAGGCGTACCGGCTGCCGCACCCATTGCCAAGGCAATGTTTTGCGCAACGGTGAGGGTTTCGAACAGCGAGAAATGCTGGAACACCATGCCGATTCCCAGACTGCGGGCCTGGGCCGGGTTGCGCAGGTTGACGCGTTGGCCTTGCCAGACCACGTCCCCCGAATCGGCAGGGGTGACGCCGTAGATAATCTTCATCAAGGTACTTTTACCTGCACCGTTTTCCCCGAGCAGGGCGCGGATCTCGCCAGGTTGGATGCTCAGGTCGATGGCGTTGTTGGCCAGGCAACCGGGGTAGCGTTTGCTGATGTTGCGCAATTGCAGGCGGGCGATGGGGTCGGGGTTGGACATGACAGGCTCGGGCCGGTGGACAGGAATGCCTGTGGATAAAGCAATTTTCTGGCCATCAGGTCAGGAAATTGTCGCAACCCCCGTTGCCAAGGCCCTCTGCATGTAGCCTGGGCAGTTGCCGTAGGTAAACTCTGCACCGACTTGGAGCGCGCAAGTTTTGCGCAGGCATCGGTTTGCCCTGAAGTGGGTGGTCAAAAATTGAGCAAGCGGCTGCGAGCCATGCCCTTCTTGGGGTGGCAGGAGCCATAAACGGCTTATCCACAGGTTGCTCCACAGTTATTGTGTGCAAGCCGGAAACGTGGGCATAAGCATTGCCCGGCTTTCTTCTAAAGGTGATAAACCGCCGCAAGCGTTTGTTTTGTGGATGGATTTGTCGGTTCGGCGGGATTTTGGCTGAAAAATGAGCAACTCTCTGGAACCCGCATGACAGAAGGGTTACAGAGGGATGTGCTCAGGTTATCCACAGTCGGGTGCACAGTGGATGTGGGCAAGTTGAACGATTGCGGGGCGCCCTGAAAGGTCGCAGGCTGATCTCAACGTGCCAGCAGAATCCGTCCACGGCTCAGGTCGGCCAGGTGCGTTTGCAATGTTTCGATCTGCGCTTGACCCACGGCCAGTTGAAGGTCTACGCCATTGGCGGTAAAGCATTCTTCATTGACCAACCCGCCGCATTCGGCGACGCGCAGCTTCACCAGGGCCAGTTCGGCGAACCCGCAGGAACAGCGCAGCGCCACGCGACTGATCAATTCGATTTTTTCGACGTTTTGCAGGCATTTGTTCGCGCCGCCGCCATAAGCCCGGGCCAGACCGCCCGTGCCCAGTTGAATTCCGCCGTACCAGCGGATCACCAACACCGCGACCTGGTCGCAGGCTTGTGCTTCGATCGCGGCCAGGATCGGCCGCCCGGCGGTGCCTCCCGGCTCGCCATCGTCGTTGCTGCGGTATTGGTCGCCGAGTTTCCAGGCCCAGCAATTGTGCGAGGCATTCAGGTCGCTGTGCTGGTCGATAAAAGCCTGGGCATCGGCGGGGCTGGTGATGGGCGCGGCGAATGTGATGAAGCGGCTTTTGCGAATTTCTTCGCGGTATTCGCAAAAGCCGGCAAGGGTAAAAGGCATGGCGATCTCAGAGGACTGGTGTCAGGCCGCAGCCCTTGAGAATGATGCGGATCAGGTTGTCGCCAGCCTCGATCATGTCCTGCTTGGTCAACTTGCTGCGACCGGTCACGCGACAGATTTGGGTGGCGAAGTCGGCGTAATGCTGGGTACTGCCCCACAACAGGAAAATCAGGTGCACCGGGTCGATCGGGTCCATCTTGCCGGTATGGATCCAGGCTTGGAATACGGCCGCCCGACCATTGAACCAGGCGCGATAATCCTGGTTGAAATACTCGCTCAGGCATTCGCCACCGCTGATCACCTCCATGGCAAACAGTCGCGATGCCTGGGGCTGGCGACGAGAGAACTCCATCTTGGCGCGGATATAGCGGGTCAAGGCTTCGGCCGGATCATCCTCGGCGGTGAGGGTATTGAAGGTGCTGTCCCACAACTCGATGATGTTGCTCAGCACCGCCACGTACAACCCGAGTTTATTGGTGAAGTAGTAATGCAGGTTCGCCTTGGGCAGCCCGGCCTTCAGGGCGATGGCATTCATGCTGGTGCCTTTGAACCCGTGACGAGCGAATTCATCTTCGGCAGCCTTGAGGATCGTCTCTTCATTCTTTTGACGAATGCGGCTGGTGGGTTTGCCACCGTGGGCAGGAACTTCAAAGGTCATGGGCGTTTCCGGGCTGGGTCTGTGGGCAAGCAAATGCGTTGATAGCGCACCGGCATCAATCCGACAAGTGCCATCACACTAAAAGCCATCTCGATGGCGACCGCTTGCCCCCTGTGGGAGAGGAAGTCATCGGGTTGCCGCCAGGCTTTCGAGAAAGCTCTCCAGCACCAGGTGAGGTCGGCGACCCTTGCGCGTGACCGACGCCAGGCTCAGGTCATAGAAACGTGCGAAGGGCTTCAAGGCGCGCAACCGACCTTGCTGGACCCAGAGGCTGGCGTAATGATCGGGCAGGTAACCGATGTAGCGTCCGGTGAGGATCAGGAACGCCATGCCTTCGCGGTCCGATGCGCTGGCAGTGCAGTTGAGTGCCTGGTAGTGGGCTTGGATCTCGGCAGGCAGGCGGAAAGTGGGGGCGATGGCGTCCTGGCTGTTGAGGCGGGTGTCGTCGAGTTGCTGATCGTCCACATAAAACAGCGGATGCCCAACCGCGCAATACAACAGTGATCGTTCACTGTATAGCGGTTGATATTCGAGCCCAGACAGGACGCTGGCCTGGGGGACTACGCCGACATGCAGGCGCCCATCGAGCACGCCTTGCTCAACTTCGTTGGGGGCGATCATGCGAATCTGGATCTGCACGTCGGGCCCGCGTTCTTTCAATTGCGCCAAGGCGTGGGTGATGCGCATGTGGGGCAGGGTGACCAGGTTATCGGTCAGGCCAATGGTCAATTCACCGCGCAAGTGCTGGTGCAAGCCGTTGACCTCGGTGCGAAAGCTTTCCAGTGCGCTCAATAACTGCAACGCCGATTGATACACCTCGCGACCTTCCTCGGTCAGGGAAAAGCCCGCGCGCCCACGCTGGCACAGACGCAGGCCGAGACGTTGCTCGAGGTCGCTCATCTGCTGGCTGATGGCCGAGCGGCCAATGCCAAGCACGGTTTCAGCGGCGGAAAATCCACCACATTCCACCACGCTGCGGAAAATGCGCAGCAGGCGAATATCAAAGTCGCTGACCTGGGCCAATGGATCGGGGCGACGAACGCTCATAGTTTAGTGATTCACCGACTGAAGGTTACAAAAGTTGGATTTCACCGACTTTATCGCCGTGGCAACTTAGCTGCAAGAACGCTTTCGATTCCCTGTCGCTTATGACCTGCGAGGTTTTGTCGATGAACATGCCCGAACACGCTGCCGGTTCCCTGGCCAGCCAGCTCAAGCTGGATGCCCATTGGATGCCTTACACCGCCAACCGCAATTTCCAGCGCGATCCGCGCCTGATCGTCGCTGCCGAAGGCAGTTGGCTGGTGGATGACAAGGGGCGCAAGGTGTACGACTCGCTGTCGGGCCTGTGGACATGCGGCGCCGGGCACACGCGCAAGGAAATCCAGGAAGCGGTCGCCAAGCAACTGGGCACCCTTGATTACTCGCCGGGGTTCCAGTACGGCCATCCGCTGTCGTTCCAACTGGCGGAAAAAATCACCAGCCTGACCCCGGGCAATCTCAATCATGTGTTCTTTACCGATTCCGGCTCCGAGTGCGCCGATACCGCGGTGAAGATGGTCCGCGCCTACTGGCGTCTCAAGGGGCAGGCGACCAAGACCAAGATGATTGGTCGTGCCCGTGGCTATCACGGCGTGAACATCGCCGGCACCAGCCTCGGCGGTGTCAACGGCAACCGCAAACTGTTCGGCCAAGCCATGATGGACGTCGACCACTTGCCCCACACCTTGCTGGCCAGCAATGCCTATTCCCGTGGCATGCCGAAAGAAGGGGGTATCGCTTTGGCCGATGAGCTGTTGAAGCTGATCGAGCTGCACGATGCTTCCAACATCGCTGCGGTCTTCGTCGAACCGATGGCTGGCTCGGCTGGCGTGCTGGTGCCGCCGGAGGGTTACCTCCAGCGCCTGCGGGAAATCTGCAACCAGCACAGCATTCTCTTGGTGTTTGACGAAGTGATCACCGGTTTCGGCCGTACCGGTTCGATGTTCGGTGCCGACAGCTTTGGTGTGACGCCGGACCTGATGTGCATCGCCAAACAAGTCACCAATGGCGCAATCCCCATGGGGGCGGTGATTGCCAGCTCCGAGATCTACCAGACGTTCATGAACCAGCCGACGCCCGAGTACGCGGTGGAATTTCCCCACGGCTATACCTACTCGGCGCACCCGGTGGCCTGCGCGGCTGGCCTGGCGGCGCTGGACCTGCTGCAGAAGGAGAACCTGGTACAGAGCGTGGCCGAGATCGCCCCGCATTTCGAGAATGCATTGCACGGCTTGAAGGGCGCGAAAAACGTCATCGACATTCGCAACTATGGCCTGGCCGGCGCGATCCAGATTGCCGGGCGCGACGGCGATGCAATCGTGCGTCCGTTCGAGGCCGGCATGGCGTTGTGGAAAGCCGGGTTCTATGTGCGGTTCGGTGGCGACACCCTGCAGTTCGGGCCAACGTTCAACAGCAAGCCGCAGGATCTGGATCGCCTGTTCGATGCGGTCGGTGAAGTGCTGAACAAGCTCGACTGATACGTCCTTCTATATAGCTTTCGATAACGGGCGTCCGGTCACGGGCGCCTGTGGATAATTCTGGAGTCCCCCATGAGCCTCATCCCGCATTTGATCAGTGGCGAACTGCTGAGTGACAGCGCTCGCACCGCCGATGTGTTCAATCCGTCCACTGGCCAGGCCATCCATAAAGTGCCGTTGGCTGATCGCGCGACCATCCAGCAGGCCATTGATGCCGCTAGGGCGGCTTTCCCGGCCTGGCGCAATACACCGGCGGCCAAGCGCGCGCAGGTAATGTTTCGTTTCAAGCAGTTGCTGGAGCAGAACGAGTCGCGCATCGCACAGTTGATCAGTGAAGAACACGGCAAGACTTTGGAAGACGCGGCCGGTGAGCTCAAGCGCGGCATCGAAAACGTCGAGTTCGCCTGTGCAGCACCAGAAATTCTGAAAGGCGAATACAGCCGTAACGTAGGACCGAACATCGACGCCTGGTCAGACTTCCAGCCTTTGGGGGTGGTGGCCGGTATCACGCCGTTCAACTTTCCGGCGATGGTGCCGCTGTGGATGTATCCGCTGGCGATCGTCTGCGGTAACTGCTTTATTCTCAAGCCGTCCGAGCGTGACCCGAGTTCGACGCTGCTGATCGCCCAGTTGTTGTTGGAAGCCGGTTTGCCCAAGGGCGTATTGAGCGTGGTGCACGGCGACAAGGCTGCGGTGGACGCACTGATCGAAGCGCCGGAAGTGAAGGCGCTGAGTTTTGTGGGGTCGACACCGATTGCCGAGTACATCTATGCCGAGGGTACTCGGCGCGGCAAACGCGTCCAGGCGCTGGGTGGGGCAAAGAACCATGCGGTGCTGATGCCGGATGCCGACCTGGACAATGCCGTCAGCGCACTGATGGGCGCGGCGTACGGTTCGTGCGGTGAACGCTGCATGGCGATTTCGGTGGCGGTGTGTGTCGGCGACCAGGTGGCAGATGCGCTGGTGTCCAAGCTGGTTCCGCAGATCAAGGCGTTGAAGATTGGTGCAGGTACATCCTGTGGGCTGGACATGGGGCCGTTGGTGACGGGTCAGCATCGGGACAAGGTCAGTGGTTATATAGAAGACGGTGTGGCGGCGGGTGCTTCGCTGGTGGTCGACGGGCGTGGCTTGAGTGTGACCGGGCATGAGGAAGGTTTCTTCCTGGGTGGCTGCCTGTTTGATCGCGTGACACCTGAGATGCGTATCTATAAGGAGGAGATTTTTGGGCCGGTACTGTGCATCGTCCGGGTCAATAGCCTGGAAGAGGCGATGCAACTGATCAACGATCACGAGTATGGCAACGGCACCTGCATCTTTACTCGCGATGGCGAGGCGGCGCGGTTGTTCTGCGATGAGATCGAAGTCGGCATGGTGGGCGTTAACGTTCCATTGCCGGTGCCGGTTGCATATCACAGCTTTGGCGGCTGGAAACGCTCGCTGTTCGGTGACCTGCACGCCTACGGCCCGGACGGCGTGCGTTTCTATACCCGTCGCAAAGCCATTACCCAGCGTTGGCCGCAGCGCGCGAGCCATGAGGCTTCGCAGTTTGCGTTCCCCAGCTTGTAACCGGTAAGTGGAGAGGCCAGCGCCCTTGGGCGCCGGCCTCTGTGTTTGCGGGGCCTTTTGACTGATGTGACAGAGTTATGAAAATAGGTGTTGACGGCAGATTCTGGACGTCTATAATTCGCCCCACTTCCGGCGCAGTCGAAACGGAAAACTCCTTGAGATTCAATGAGTTAAGTAGGTTTCGAAAGTGTTGGGCTTCAGGTCA